>CAZPBH010000015.1:0-16447 GCA_964584645.1 uncultured Rhodospirillales bacterium
GGTGTCGGAGGTCATGAACATCATCGGCGATGTGCGCGACCGGGTCTGCGTGCTGATCGACGACATCGTCGACAGTGCAGGAACGCTCTGCAACGCCGCCGTGGCCCTGAAGGAGGCCGGCGCGAAATCGGTCAGCGCCTATGTCACCCACGGGGTGCTCTCCGGCGGGGCGGTTGCGCGTGTGGCGTCCTCCCCGCTGGAACGGCTGATCACGACCGACAGCATCCAGGCGACCGAGGCCGTGCGCGTCAGCCCCAATGTGCGCCAGCTCTCCATCGCGCCGCTGATCGCCGAGGCGATCCTCCGGATCAGCGAGGAGCGCTCGGTCTCAAGCCTGTTCGACTGATCTGCCTGCACGGAGCTTGGCAAGCGGCCCCCGGCTCCGCTATAGAACCGGGCTTGCGGTTCCCGAACCCCCCTGGAGGCGGCACCGCACCACCAGAAGAAGGACCACCACGATGCCAGAGACCGTCAATCTGGTCGCTGAGCCGCGTGAACGTGTCGGCAAGGGGGCCGCACGTGCCGTACGCAGGCTAGGCCGGATTCCCGCCGTGATCTACGGCGACCGCAAGGACCCCGTGTCGATTTCGCTCAGCGCTTATGACATGCTGAAGCCGCTTGAGGATCCGGGCTTCATGACCCGCATCTGCAAGATCACCGTCGGCGGGGAAACACTCGATACCGTCGCTCGCGACGTGCAGCTTCACCCCGTGACCGACCGGCCGCTCCATATCGACTTCCTGCGTGTGGGCAAGGATACCCGCATCGCGGTCGCGGTGCCGATCCATTTCATCAACGACGAGGTCTCCCCCGGCCTGAAGCGGGGCGGCGTGCTCAACATCGTGCGCCATGAGGTCGAGGTCTATGCCAAGGCGACGGAGATCCCCGAATTCATCGAGGTCGACCTGACCCGCTTCGACATCAACGACACGGTCCACTGGTCCGATGCCGCGGTACCGGCCGGGGTCGAGCCGGTGATCGCTGATCGCGACTTCACCATCGCCACGCTGACGGCCCCCTCGGCCCTGAAGGCTGCCGAGGCCGGTGGCGAAGGCAGCGAGGAAGACGAAGGCGGGGAAGAAGAGGCCGAATGAGGCTGATCGTCGGGCTCGGCAATCCGGGGCCCGACTACGCGGCCACCCGGCACAATATCGGCTTCATGGCGGTCGAGGCGATCCACGCCCGCCATGGCTTCACAGCATGGCGAAGCAAGTTCGCTGCGGAGATTGCCGAAGGCCTGATCGGGTCGGAGAAGGTGCTGCTGATGAAGCCGCAAACCTTCATGAACCGCTCGGGCCGAGCCGTTGCGGAAGCCGTGGGCATCTTCAAGCTGCCGCCGGAAGAGGTCCTCGTCCTCCATGACGAGATCGATCTGGCGCCGGCGAAGGTGCGGGTCCGTGCTGGCGGGGGGGCTGCAGGCCATAACGGCATCCGCAGCCTGATCGAGGCGATCGGCCCCGATTTCCGACGCGTCAGGCTTGGCATCGGGCGCCCGGCCGACCGGGGGGAGGTGCACAATTTCGTCCTGCAGGCCTTCGCGAAGAGCGACCGCGAATGGGTCGAGAGCCTGTGCGATGCGGTTGCCGAGCGCACACCGCTGCTGCTGGCGGGGGAGGATTCGCGCTTCATGAGCGACATCGCCCACGCCATGCAGCCGCAGAACCGGCGGCGCCCTGAGCCGACCCCGCCCCCTGCTTCGCCGCCAGCGCCGGCCGCAGCACTCGCCCAACAGGACCCCGAAACGCGCCCGCCGCCCGCGAGCCCGTTCCAAAAGCTGGCCAGTCTGCTAAAAGGCGGCGACAAGAGCTGAACCGGCATCGGTCCCGGTCAGCCGGCTGCACGGGAGGTCTTCGCCATGATCCGCATCTCGACAACGCTCCTGCCCCTCACCCTTGCGCTGGGAGTGATCGCACTGATGCCGAGCGAGGCCCGATCCGCCGAGGCGCGCGTCACGGGCGGTATCCACGAGATCGCGATCGGTGTGCCCGATCTGGTCGCAGCCATCGATTACTGGCAGGCCTTCGGTTTTGCGATCCATCGGCGCGGGGGGCTTGAGGCCGATGCGGCTGAAGCGCTCTATCAGCATGACAGCGCCCTGACGGCCGTGCGCCTGAGCCATCGCAGCCTCGCCGATCATGGTCACATCCGGCTCTGGTCATGGGACGAAACCGCCAATGACGGGCTGAAGCAGGCGCCGATGCTGGCGCCCGGAAGCCGCTGGATCTCCACCCTCACCAGCAATTTGGTGAAGATCTGGAACCACGGCGTCCATGCGCAGGAACAGGGAGCCGAGATCACCCTCGTGCCGCCCCAGTTCTCGACCGCCTATGGCGGCGATCTTGCAGGCGAGCCCTTCGTCGACCCGCTCTCCGGCGTGCGCGAGATGATCATCCTCGACGACCTCTACCGGCGGATGTTCTTCCAGCGCTTCGATTACGCCATCACCAATTACGGGGCGATCGACCCGAACGCGCGGATGGAAACCAGCCAGATCACCCATGTCGGTCTGGTCTATGCCAGCGATGACCCTGAAACGTCGGGCTTCTACGAACGGGCGCTCGGGCTCTATCGGGCGACCCCGCAGGAGAGCTATCGCACCTGGGACAATCTGGGCGCCGATGCCCGGGCGGTGTACGGGATGGACGAGGACGACGCCTATTTCGGCACGACCTATGATGACCCCCGCAATGCCGCTCTGCCCTGGAATGAGGCCTATTCCGGCCGCATGCTGCTACGGCGTATTCCGCTGGACAAGGCGGGTGAGGATTTCACCGCACAGGCTCAGCCCGGTGTGCTGGGTCTCTCGCTCTACACGCTCACGACCCCTGACCTCGAAGGCCTGCGGGCTCGCCTGATGGCCAATGGCGCGGCCGAGGTGAGCGCCATCATGCCGAACGAGTTCGGCCAGCCGGCCCTCAGCTTCCGGGCGCCCGATGGTCATCTCTGGTCGGTGATCGAGACCCCCTGAACCCGAACCTCCACCCCTTTCCAGCCAAGGCCATTCTCGACCCATGGGCTTCAATTGCGGAATTGTGGGCCTGCCCAATGTCGGCAAGTCCACCCTTTTCAACGCTCTGACGGCGACCCAGGCGGCGCAGGCCGCCAATTTCCCGTTCTGCACGATCGAGCCGAATGTGGGACGGGTGGCGGTGCCCGACCCGCGGCTGGATGAGCTGGCAAAGGTGGCAAAGTCGGCCAGGACGATCCCGACCCAGCTGGAATTCGTCGACATCGCGGGGCTGGTGCGCGGCGCCTCGAAGGGCGAAGGGCTCGGCAACCAGTTCCTTGGCAACATTCGCGAAACCGATGCGATCCTCTATGTGCTCCGGTGTTTCGAGGATCCGGATGTGACCCATGTCGAGGGCTCGGTCGATCCGGTCCGCGATGCCGAGACCATCGAGACCGAGCTGATGCTGGCCGATCTGGAGAGCCTCGAGCGCCGGCTGGCCTCGGCGGTCAAGAAGGTCCGCGGCGGCGACAAGGATGCGAAGGACGAGATGGAGCTGATGGAACGCGCCCGGGCGGTCCTCGCTGAAGGTCGACCGGCGCGAATGGTCAAGCTGGCCGAGGATGAGACCAGCCGCTTCAAGGCCCTGCAGCTGCTGACCTCCAAGCCCGTGCTCTATATCGCCAATGTCGGCGAGGGCGAGGCGGCCGAGGGCAACCCCTATTCTGCTGCTGTCGAGGCGATGGCAGCAGGGCATGAGGCGGAGACCGTGCGGATCTGTGCGGCCATCGAGTCGGAGATCGCCGGTCTCGACGACCCTCAGGAACAGCGGGATTTTCTGGAAACGCTGGGGCTGGCCGAGCCGGGGCTGAACCGCGTCATCCGCGCGGGCTATGGCTTGCTGAACCTGATCACCTTCTTCACGGCCGGGCCGAAGGAAGCGCGTGCCTGGACGGTGCGCAAGGGCGCGAAGGCGCCCGAGGCCGCCGGAGCCATTCACAGCGATTTCGAGCGCGGGTTCATCCGGGCGGAGACCACGCCCTGGGACATCTATTGCGAGCTGGGCGGCGAGGTCGGCGCTCGTGAGGCCGGCAAGACACGCCAGGAGGGGAAGGACTATGTTGTGCAGGATGGGGACGTTATGCTGTTCCGGTTCAATGTCTAGGCTGGCCCTCGGCTCCGGGCTGCTCATGCTTTTCGGCACACCGGCGGCCGCGCATGAAGAGCTTTATGCGGGCGCAGGCTTCGTCTTTTCCTTCACCGACGCGCAGGACATCGGCGGGACCAACCTGCCGCCGGGACCGCTTCAGTTGCAGGACGACACGGTCGAGATCGTCGTCGGCAGCGATCTCCGGCTCGGCTACGGGTTCGAGGGGCAGGGTCTGCCGGTGCGGGCAGAGCTGCGCTATCACTATCGCTATCATTACGATTTCGACCTGCAAGCGAGCCTGCAGCCGGTTCAGGAGGTGCGCTGGGACAACACGGTCACCTATCACGGCCTGTTCGCCGATCTGTTCTATGATTTCCGGCGCCGCAGCGATGCCATCCGGCCGTTTCTGGGGGTCGGGCTGGGCTATGGCTGGCGCGAGGTCGACACCGAACGGACCTTCTGGCCGGGCCAGATCGTGACCGGGGGCGAGGCTAGCGAAGGCAGCTTCGCCTGGGCGCTGACCGGTGGGGTCAGCCTGCGGCTGGGGCCGGATTGGCGGGTGGAAGGCGCCTATCGCTACAGCGATCTGGGCGGGATCGAAAGCACCAGCTTCCCGGGCGGTGAAAGGGTGCGCGCCGATGGGATGATCGCCCATGATCTGACGCTCGGTCTGTTGCGCCGGTTCTAACGCCCCATCTGCACCCGCGACGGGCCATGGGGGCTTTCAGGGCCTTCGGGCTATGCGGGCCATGCGGGCCATCACGCGAGCAGGAGTTTTCAGGACATGGGCAGTTTCGGCGATCTCGGGCTTGGCGGCGGCAGCACGGTTCAGGCCTGGCGGGCCACACCCGAAGGACCACCAAAAGGCGGCATCGTGCTGATCCAGGAGATTTTCGGGGTCAACGCCCATATCCGCTCGGTCGCGGAGCGCTATGCCGGGCATGGCTATGCGGTTGTCACACCTTCCCTGTTCGATCTCGTCGAACCGGGGGTCGAACTGCCCTATGACGAATCGGGTTTCACGCGCGGGCGGGAGTTGAAGGGCCAGCTGCCCCCGGAACAGGTGCTGCCGGTGATCGCGGCAGCGCTGGCCGAAGCACGCGAAGCCACCGGCAAGGCCGCCACGCTCGGCTTTTGCTGGGGCGGGCTCCTGGCCTGGCTCTCCGCGACGCGCCTCGCCCCGGATGCCTCGGTCGGCTATTATGGCGGCGGTACCATCGCCTATCGCGACGAGACGCCGACCTGCCCGGTGCTGCTGCATTTCGGCGAGCATGACAGCCACATCCCGCTCGACGAGGTAAAAGACCTTCACGAGGCCCACCGGAACATACCGATGCACGTCTATGAAGGGGCGGGCCACGGCTTCAACTGCGATGCGCGCGGCGATTACCACCCGGAGGCCGCAAGGCTGGCCGAGGAACGTACCCTGAGCTTCCTCGCCACCCATCTGGGGTGAGCCCCTTAAGCTGAGCGCAAATTCCACGACGACACCGCTGGCATCGGCTTGCGCGACCGCGATGCGCTCGCCCCGAAGCTCGAGCGGCCGGACACCATGGGCACTTAGCGTGGCCGCCGTCTGTGCGAGGTCACGGACAAGCAGCGTGATCACGGCACCGTGCGGGGGCTCGATCCCGACCGGAAATCCGACACCGGGATAACGCCCCCTGAAGCGTGCCGGCGTCAAGAGGCGCAGAGCCATTTCGCCCAGCTGAAGATCACAGCGCCCCTGGCCTTCATGCATGGGGACAGGACCCAAGGCATCGTGCAAGGCAGCGCCCATCCGCGCCGGATCCTCCACGATCCAGCTCACCCCCTCCAGCCCTCGCGCACCATTGGGATGGCTCAGCCATTCAGATGGCGGCCTCGGCAGGTCATCGCGGAGATATTCCAGCGCGAAGGCATACAGGCCCCCCAGCGCCTCGGGATGGAAACCAAAGAGACGGGCTGCGGGGCTGGTGCTGCCATCCGGGTTCGGGAGATCCAGAAAATCGACCGGCTCGGTTGCCAGCGCGGGGTCGAGCGCTGCATGCCAGGCTTTGAGATCAGCACAGCGCAACGCCACCACTTCAAGCCCTGCCGGGCGAGGTGTTCCATCCTGGGCGAAGGCTGGCGGAGGAAAGGGCACCGGGGCTGCCATCTCGGGCGCCCGGCGCATCAGTTCCAGAAAGGTGCCATCCGCGAAATTGATCAGCGAGGTGCCGCTGCCATCCTCTTGCGGACAGGGCTCGCCCACGGTGAACCCGAGGCGTTGAAAGGCAGCCGCATCCCTGACGAGGTCACCGACCCCGATGACAAGATGATCAAGGCCGATCAGCGCCGGGGCCGGACCCTCTGCCGGGCTCAGTGCACGTCCTTCCAGACGCGCTTCTTGACGACGTAGAGGACACCCGCAAAGACGATCAGGAAGAGCATCACGCGGAAGCCCATTTCCTTGCGCTCGTCCATGGTCGGCTCGGAAGCCCAGGCCATGAAATGAGAGATATCCGCCGCCATCTGCTCGACCGTCGCGGGCGTGCCATCGGCATATTCCACCGCATCTTCATAGAGCGGCGGCGCCATCGCGATGATGTTGCCCTTGTAATAGGTGTTCCAGTACTGCGTGGGCGCGAGTTCCACATCCTCGGGCGGCTCGGTATAGCCGGTCAGCAGGGCATAGAGATAATCCGCGCCGTATTTGCGCGCCTTCACGATCAGCGACAGATCCTTGGGATAGGCGCCGGCATTGGCAAAGCGCGCGGCTTCCTTGTTCGGATAGGGGCTGACGAACTGGTCGGCCGGGATGCCGGCGCGCATGAACATCTGGCCCTCGTCATTCGGGCCATCCTGCACCTCGTACTGGGCGGCGATCGCCTGCACTTCCGTTTCGGTGAAGCCGATATCCGTCAGGTGACGATAGTGCAGTTGCTCCATCGCGTGGCAGGCCGAGCAGACCTGCTTGTAGACGAGGAAGCCGCGCTGCGCCGCTGCCGGGTCGAAGGTGCCGAAGGGCCCCTCGAAGCTCCAGTCCCGATCAGGTGGCTTCGGCGCCTTGTCGGCCGCTTCCGCCTTCAGGGCGATGCCGGGGCCCAGCAACAGGGCGATCAGGGCGATGAGGGAGACGAAACGCATGCGACTTACGCCTTGTCCATCGGTTTGGCGGGTGCCGCGGCGGTGGCCGTACGACCCCCGCCCTTGAGCACCGGTTCGGAGATCGACCCGGGCACCGCCTCCGGCTTTTCCAGCCGGCCGAGCAGCGGCAGGACGATCAGGAAGTGGGCGAAATAATAGGCCGTGCAGAGCTGGCCGGCGAGCACCCAGATGCCCTCCGCCGGGCGCGAGCCGATATAGCCCAGCAGGATCGTGACACCCATCAGCACCCAGAAGAACTGGCGATAGAGGGGCCGATAGGCAGCACTGCGCACCTTCGAGGTATCGAGCCAGGGCAGGAAGAACAGCACCGCGATGGACCCGAACATCGCCAGCACCCCGCCCAGCTTGGCATCGATGGGGCCGATGTCGAAGGTGATGGCCCGCAGGATCGCATAGAACGGCAGGAAGTACCATTCGGGCACGATCTGCTCCGGCGTCACGAGGCTGTCATACTTCACGTAATGGTCGGCATGGCCGAGATAGTTCGGCGCGTAGAAGACAAAGAACGCGAACAGGATGAAGAACACCATGATCCCGAACGCATCCTTCGCGGTGTAATAGGGATGGAAGGGCAGGCTGTCCTGCGGGCCCTTCATGTCGATCCCGCGCGGATTGTTCGAGCCCGTCATGTGCAGCGCCCAGACATGCAGGAACACCACGCCGGCAATCACGAAGGGCAGCAGGAAGTGCAGGGCGAAGAACCGGTTCAGCGTCGGGTTGGCGACGGCAAACCCGCCCCAGAGCCAGGTCACGATGCCCTCTCCCACCAGCGGCACGGCAGAGAACAGGCTGGTGATCACGGTCGCCCCCCAGCCGCTCATCTGGCTCCAGGGGAGGACATACCCCATGAACGCGGTGGCCATCATCAGCAGCAGGATGATGACGCCGAGCCCCCAGAGGATCTCCCGCGGCGCCTTGTAGGAACCGTAGTAGAGCCCCCGGAACATGTGAATGTAGACGACAAGGAAGAACATGTGCGCGCCATTCATGTGAATGTAACGCAGCAACCATCCGTTGTTCACGTCACGCATGATCCGCTCGACGGAATCGAAGGCCAGCGACGTGTCGGGCTTGTAGCTCATCGCCAGAAAGACGCCGCTGAGGATCATGGTCAGCAGCATCAGCATCGCGATGGCCCCGAAATTCCACAGATAGTTCAGGTTCCGTGGCATCGGGAACACGCCATATTCCTTCTGCATGAAGGTGAATATGGGCAAGCGTGTATCCACCCAGTTGATCACCGGGTTCTTGAAGCTGCTCTTGTGAAGTCCGACCATGTCCTGCTTCCGTTGACCGTCGTGCCCGGAGCAAATTCCGATTATCTGATCGGGTAATTTGTCCAGAACTGTAATGGATAAAGCGGATTCACGCGTTCAATCCGAACGCGACCCGTTCTACCCGAGGCGGACGCGGGTGTTTTCCTCGTCCAGAAACTCGTATTCCGGAACTTCCAAATTAGTGGGCGCCGGGCCGAGGCGTATGCGACCGGATGTATCGTAGTGCGAGCCGTGGCACGGGCAGAACCAGCCGCCGAAATTGCCTTTCTGGTCGGCCGGCCCCTGCCCCAGCGGCACACAACCCAGATGCGTGCACACACCCACCATGATCAGCCATTGCGGATCGATCACGCGCTCCTCGTCGCTCTGCGGGTCCGGCAGGGCGGAAAGCTCCACATTCCGGGCGGCCTCGATCTCCTCTGCCGTCCGGCGGCGGATGAAGACCGGCTTGCCGCGCCATGTCACGGTGATCGCCTGGCCGACCTCGACCGAGCCCAGATTGACCTCTGTGGTTGCCAGCGCGAGGGTGTCGGCGGCCGGGTTCATCGCGTCGATGAAGACCCATCCCGCCGATGCCGCGCCGACCACGCCCATGGCGCCGGCCGTCAGCACCAGAAAATCGCGCCGCGTCTCGCCCTCGGCTTCATGGTTGTCTGCCGACTGGATCGTGTCGGGCTTTGCCGTCTCGGCCATCTTGATCGTTCCTGCCCCAAGCCATCTGTCTGTTGGCGCGCGTACCCGGCGCGCATCGGTCGACGAACGTGCCTCGCGATATACGACCCCGGCCCCGCGTTGCAAAGAACGCTCTCCGGACATAGTGTCGCGTAACCGACCGGAGAGCGTCCATGCGCCTCGCCCTCTACCAGCCCGACATCCCGCAGAACACCGGCGCGATCATGCGCCTCTGCGCCGCCCTCGCCGTGCCTCTCGACATCATCGAGCCCTGCGGCTTCATCCTCGATGACCGCCGCCTGCGCCGCGCGGCCATGGATTATCTCGACCAGCTCGACTGGACGCGCCATGCCGGCTGGGAGGCTTTCCGGGCGTCCACCGCCACCCGAAGGCTGATCCTGCTGACAACGCGGGCGGAAACCCTGTTCACCGATGCGCGTTTCGAGGAGCGGGACAGCCTGCTGCTGGGGCGCGAAAGTGCTGGCGTGCCCGAGGAGGTTCATGCTGCGGTCGATTTGCGCCTGCGCATCCCGATGAGTGCCGGCCTGCGCTCGCTGAACGTCGCAATCGCCGGGGCGATGGTCTTGACCGAAGCCCTGCGCCAGACACGTTGGAGCCGATGACCGAGACCGAGCCTTCACCCCAGGCCTTCCCGACCGACGACCAGAAGAACCGGGCGCGTTCCTGGTTCACCGAGCTGCGGGACCGCCTCTGCCACGCCTTCGAGGCGATCGAGAACGACTATGCCGGGCCCGGCCAGCACGAGCTCCAGCCCGGTCGCTTCGAGCGCACGAGCTGGAACCGCGACACCGCAGCCGATGCCGGTGCGGCGATGAGCGAATCCGGCGGCGGCGGCGAGATGTCGATCATGCGCGGTCGGGTGTTCGAGAAGGTCGGCGTGAACATCTCGACCGTCCATGGCAGGTTCAGCCCCGACTTCGCCAGCCAGATGAAGGGTGCGGCCGAAAGCCAGGGCCTCTATTACGCCAACGGCATCAGCCTCGTGGCGCATATGCGCAACCCGCATGTGCCCGCCGCCCACATGAACACGCGGCTGATCCATACCAGCCGGGCCTGGTTCGGCGGCGGCGGCGATCTGAACCCGATCTTCCCGAATGAGGAGGATACGCGTGATTTTCACGCCGCCTTCGAGGCTGCCTGCGATGCCCACGACCCGGGCTACTACCCGCGTTTCAAGGCTTGGTGCGACGAGTATTTCTACAACAGGCACCGCAAGGAGCCGCGCGGCGTCGGCGGCATCTTTTATGACGATCTGAACAGCGGGCGCTGGGAGAATGATTTCGCCTTCACCCAGGATGTAGGGCGGGCCTTTCTGGAGATCTTTCCCCAGATCGTGCGGCGGCACATGAACACCCCCTGGACCGAGGATGACCGCCAGGTTCAGCGCGTGCGCCGGGGCCGCTATGCCGAGTTCAACCTCGTCTATGACCGTGGCACCGTTTTCGGTCTCAAGACCGGCGGGAATATCGAGGCCATCCTGATGAGCCTGCCACCGGAAGCCGCCTGGCCATGAGGTCTGAGCGATGACTGCCCTTGCCGAGTGGATCGGCCGCGAGGAACGCTTTTCCGAGCGGATCGAGCTGGGGCCGATCCGCCGGCTGGCCGCCCTGATGGATGTGGCACCCCCCCATCCGGCCGAGGGCGATGCCGCCGCCCCGCTGCGCCATTGGCTGAGCTTCCTGCCCGAAGCCCCGCACAGCCAGATCGGCGCGGATGGCCACCCCGCGCGCGGCGGTTTCCTGCCGCCCGTCGACCTGCCGCGGCGGATGTTCGCCGGAGCCCGGCTGTCCTTTCACGCTCCCCTCGTCATCGGCCAGCCGGCCACGCGCCATGCCAGCATCGCGGATGTGAAGGAAAAGACCGGCGGCAGCGGCCGGCTGGTGTTTGTGACGGTGCGGCTGCGCTTCAGCCAGGGCGAGGCGCTGTGCGTCGAGGAGGAACAGGACATCGTCTATCGCGAGGAGGGCGCCCTTGTCCCGCTGCCGGAGGTGCTGCCCTGTCCCGAGCTGGATGCGGCCACAACCTTTCGCGAGCTGACACCCGACCCGGTGATGCTGTTCCGCTTCTCGGCCCTGACCTTCAACGGCCATCGCATTCATTACGACCTGCCCTATGCCCGCGAGGTGGAGGGCTACCCGGCTCTCGTGGTGCATGGACCGCTGACGGCCACCCTGCTGGCCGATCTGGCGCGCGCCGAGGGCGGCGAGCTTGCCAGCTTCAGCTTTCGCGGGCGGGCGCCGCTGTTCTGCGGCCAGCCGCTTCGGCTCGAGGCCCGGCGCGAGGGCGATGGGTTGAAGCTGGTTGCCCGGCGCTGCGACGGGGTCGAGGCGATGACGGCCGAAGCGGGCCTGCGCAGCTAAAGCACATCCCGATCAGATCGGATCATCGGACCGGTGCGGGTGCCAAGACCTTCACAAAGTCGAGGATCGGCGCCACCCATTGCGCCTGAAGTTCGGGCCGATGCAGCGGGTGCGGCCCGGTGAAGCGATGGTCGCGGGCCTCGGGGATCGCCTCGACCATCTTCGCATGCTGATCATGGAGCGGGTCGCCATCAGCGGTCAGCAGGAGTGTGGGCACGCGCACATCCCGCGCGCGCTCGGCCATGTCGTTCTCGACAAGAGCCGCAGCCGAGGAGGCAAAACCGGTGGCGATCATGTCCACCACATGCCCCCACGCATCCTCCGGCGCGATCTTCTCGAGCGGCCGCTCGGCATCCCATTCCTTGCGGAAGAAGCCAATCCCGGCCCAGAGCTTCACCAGATGCCCGCCCTCGGGCTCGATGGGCGGCGGGGTCCCGCCCGACATGTGCTGCGCGATCTTCGCCCGTGTCGCGGCGTCCCAGGCCGGGCAGCCGTCAAGGATCAGCCCGCGCAGGCGTTCCGGCGCCTGAAGCGCAACCTCCATCGCCGCCGCCGCCCCCATATGGCCGCCATAGAGCACCGGCGCGTCGCCGCCAAGCTGCCGGAGCACCTCGACCAGCGCGCGGCCGTAATCCGCGATGCGCCAATCGCCCTGGGGGCCCGGGGGCCGCGGATCGCTGCGCCCGTACCCCGGCAGGTCAACGGCATGGACACGCAAGCCGGCCTCAGCCAGAAGCGGCATGGCATGGCGGAACATGACGCCGGAGGAGGGCGTCCAGTGCAGCAGCACGAGCGGCGGGCCCGCCATCGGCCCGAGGCTGCGCAGGTGAACCTGCCCGGTCGAAATCGTAATGTAATGCTTGTGCACGATGTCAGCGCTCATCGGCCCTCGATCTCCAGCAGGTCATAGCGGATATGGGCGAAATCGCTCTGAAAGGCGCCGACATCGGGCCCCAGCCCATGCAGGGCAAAGCCTTCATAGAGGAAGAGGGCGGGCACGGCCTCGCGCATCGCGGCCAGGGCTGCCTGGGTGCGCTGCCGGCGAAGATCCGTGGCGCCGGCTTGCCGGGCTTCCTCGACCAGCGCATCGATGGCCGGATCGCAGAACCAGGGTGTCACCCAGCCACAGCCATGCAGACCGAAGGGGCGCAGCGCATCCAGCCCCGGCATGGTGCCATAGGTCATGCCGAAGGCTTGCGCCTGCCAGCCGCCCTCGAAGGCAAGCCGGGTCAGGGTGGCGACCGGCACGGTCCGGATTTCCATCTCGACACCAACCCCGGCGAGTTCGGAGGCGACCGCCTGAAACACGGCGGCATCATTGGCACCGGCCCCGATGGCAGCCGTGAGCGTGAAGGCGAAACCGTCGGGATAGCCGGCCTCGGCCAGCAGGGCACGCGCCAGGGCATCGTCATGGGCGAAGGGCTCAAGGGCCGGATCATGGCCGACGCTCTCCCGCACCGCCGTCTGACCCGCCCGCACGCTCGCCCCGCCCAGCAGGGCCGCAATGATCGCCTCGACATCGACCGCATGGTTGAGCGCCCGGCGCACCCGGACATCGGCCAGCGGGCTGTCCGGGTTCTGTTCCAGCAGAAACACAAGCGCGAAGACCGCACCCAGCGAATCGCGGTCCATGCGCCCGCCGCGCGACTCGACCAGCGGGGCATCGTCGGGCCCGAGGTCGATCGCGACATCAAGCTGCCCGGAAAGCAGCGCCTGCAGGCGGGCTGCCGTCTCGGGCATCTGCACGAGCTCCAGCCGGTCGACCGAAGCTGGCCGCCAGGCCTGCGCCGCGCGCGACAGCACCACCCGACCCGGCTCCCAGGCCGTCACGGCAAAGGGTCCCGTTCCGACGGGCGCGCGCGCGAAATCCTCCCGGCCCAGCCGTTCCCAGGCCCCCCGCGGGGTGATGTAGACCCCGCTCAGCTCACGCGGCAGGTGCAGGTTGGGGGAGGAGGTCAGGATGTCGACGGTCAGGGGGTCGACGGCCTCGGCCCCCTGCAGCTTCCAGATGCCTGTGGTGATGGCGGCACTCGCCGGGTCGTTCAGCACGGTCCGGATGGAATGCACCACATCGCCAGCACTCAGCATCGATCCGTCATGGAAGAAGACCGATCCGCGCAACCGGAAACGCCAGCGGCGGGGCTCCACCTGTTCCCAGGACAGGGCGAGGCGGGGGACGAGATCGCCCTCGGCGTCGAAGCCGGTCAGTTTGTCGAAGACGGCTTCCCAGGTATAGACCCCGGGCGTGAAGGCGAGCGTGTAGGGGTTGCCCTGCCCCGGCGGCAGGGCCGGAACGGCGACACGCACGCCCGTCTCGGCCCGCACCGGCATCGCGCTGGCAAGAACCATCACCAGAGCGAGCAGCGCTCGCCTCACCCGGCCCGCCTTTCCAGACCAAGCTCGCCGATCATCTCGGGTATCTTCTGCTTCAGGGCGAAGAAGCCGCGTGTTGCATGGGGCCAGGTGACAGCATCCCAGCGGCGGCGCAGCCGTACGAGCCGGATGCCCGCACCTTCGAGATCGCCCGCCAGCCCGTCGATCAGCGTGGCCCATGGACCGACCGGCGTTTCACCGGTGACCATCTGCTGCAGCTGACCGGTCCTGGCCCAGCCCAGCACCGCCTCCCTCCAGCCCTCCGCCGGGAGGGTCGTCATCGGCAGGTCGAAATGGGCGCTGGCGCGGCGCAGGCCGTCAGCGATCGCGTCCTCGACCCAGCTGCGTACCAGCGGGCTGTGGTTGTGGAGCCGCCCGAGTTCCTCGGCCCAGCCCCCCGCCAGCGCCACCGGCCGCAGGCTTCCCGGATCGAGGCTCTCCGCCGTCAGGTCCTCGCCCGTCAGCAGCCATCCGGTGCGCAAGCCCGGATCCGCCGTGCCGCGCATCGGCAAGGGGCGTTTCGGCCAGTCCCGCCAGCCGAGGATGGGTTCGGCCGTCTCGTCGAGCTGGCCCTTCGGATCGAACCGGCCATCGGTGTATTTCGCGATGTTCGCTGCCCGGGCGAGATAATGCTTGCCCCTGGTGTGCAGGCCGGCGACCCAGCGCCAGGAGAGCGTGTTGCTGGCCGGGTCACCATCCAGCAGCCGCTCCATGAACCAGCAGGCCCCCAGCGCCCAGGGCAGGCGCAGCGTGAAGATCCAGATCGAGGCGGCCCACATCCGCGCATGGTTATGCAGATAGCCGGTCGTCTGCAACTCCTGCGCCCAGGCATCGAAGGGCGCAATACCCGTTCTTCCCTCGATCGCCGCCTGCCAGCGCGCCATCAGCCCGCCATCGCGATCCAGCGCGCGGCGACCCTCGTCGAGCCGCAGAAGATAGTCGTCCCAGACCTGCGGGCGCTGTTCCAGCCAGCCCTTCCAGTAGCTCCGCCAGAACTGCTCCTGGATGAACTTTTCCGCAGCTGCGGGGCTGTGACGCTCCAGCGCGGCGCGCACGACCTCCTCTTCAAGCACGAGGCGGTGGCGCACATGGGCACTCAGGCCCGAGACATTGTCGCGCCGGGCGATCCCCAGATCGTAATTGCGTGTATCGCGATACTGGCCGCCCATGCGGGGGGCGAAGCGCGCAAGCTTCTCCAGCCCGGCCGAACGGGTCGGTCGGGGCACGCTCGGGAGGTCGAGGGGGCGAATCACCTGCATCGGACCGAGAGGCTAGCGTGGCAGCCTTGCAGGGCAAGTGCGTGCAAGCAGCCCAAGGTCGCCCTACCTCCAGTTCTCGATGCATGAATGTTCGCTATGGGACGAGGTTGCGCCCGCATGACGATCCTGACCGACATACCCGATTTCGATTTTTCCGTGCCTGTCGTGGTGGCCGGCGGCGGCGCCTGCGGCCTGACCGCAGCCCTGGCGGCCCGTGATGCCGGGGCGGAGGTGCTGGTGCTTGAGCGGGACGAAAGCCCGCAGGGCTCGACCTCGATGAGCCAGGGCTACATGTGCGCGGCCGGCAGCAACGCCCAGCGTGAGGCCGGGATCGAAGACAGCTTCGAGCTGTTCTTCGAGGACATCATGGCCAAGGCGCCGGATACCGACCCGGACCACGCACGGGTGATCGCCCGGAATGCCGGCCCGACGGTCGACTGGCTGAACGAGCGCCACGATGTCGGCTACACTCTCGACCCGGCCTTTGTCGGCTATGGCCATCGCCGGGCCCGGCTGCACGGCACGCCGAGCCGCACCGGTCCGGAGCTGATGGCGATCCTGCAGCGCGCCAATGCGGATGCGGGAACCGACATCATGACCCAGGCTCATGTCGAGGCTGTCTATGCCGACCCGGAAACCGGCACGGTCCGGGGTGTACGCATCGAGCGCCCCGATGGCAGCTTCGAGCATCTGGGATGTGATGCCCTGATCCTTGCCACCTGCGGGTTCGGCGGCAATCGCCACATGATCCGGACCTACATCCCAGAGATGGCCGATGCGCGCTATTTCGGCTGGGAGGGCAATACCGGCGAGGGCATCCGCTTCGGCATGGAACTCGGCGGGGCGACGGCCGACATGGCAAGCTATCAGGGTCTGGGGCTGCTGACCGACCCGCAGCAGATCACGCTGCATCCCAATGTGATGATCTCGGGCGGGCTGATGATCAACACGCAGGGCGAGCGATTCTGTCACGAGACCGACAATGTCAGCGGCCAGGGCCGGATCGTCATGCGCCAGCCGGACGGCATGGCCTGGGTGGTGTTCGATGGCGCGATCCTGGACGCCACCCGGCATTATCACGAGCTGATCGAGCTTGGAAAACTGAACGCCTTCAAGACCGCCGACGACATCGCCGGGCTGGCAGCCGCCACCAACATGCCGGCCGAGGCCCTGGCGGCGACACTGAGCGCGGTCGAGCAGATGCGCATGGGCGAGATCGCCGATCCCTTCGGCCGCGACTTCACCCCGTTTCGGCAGGG
>CAZPBH010000016.1:0-16444 GCA_964584645.1 uncultured Rhodospirillales bacterium
GCTGTTCGTCCGGCACGACCACCTCGATCCGCCGGGCGTCGTCGTCGAGCACGACCTTGGCCACTTCCGCCGGGGCGAGGGCGTTGACGACAAAGGTCGCCGGGTTCTCCGACCATGGGATGATGTCGATCCGCTCGCCCTGCAATTCGCCGACAACGGCCTGCACACGGCTGCCGCGCATCCCCACGCAGGCCCCGACCGGGTCGATCGAGCTGTCATAGGAGATCACCGCGATCTTGGCGCGGCTGCCGGGATCGCGCGCCACGGCCTTGATCTCGATGATGCCGTCATAGACCTCCGGCACCTCCTGGGCGAACAGCTTCGCCATGAACTGCGGATGGGTGCGGGAGATGAAGATCTGCGGCCCGCGCGGCTCCTCGCGGACATCGGCGATATAGGCCCGCACCCGGTCACCCACCTTCAGATGCTCGCGCGGCAGCGAGTCATCACGCCGCAGCATCGCCTCTGCGCGGCCGAGATCGACGGTGACATTGCCGTATTCGACGCGCTTGACCTGGCCGTTGACGATCTCGCCAACCCGGTCCTTGTATTCGTGGTACTGGCGGTGACGCTCGGCCTCACGCACCTTCTGGACGATCACCTGCTTGGCCGACTGCGCGGCGATCCGGCCGAAATCGATCGGCGGCAGGTCATCGATCAGGAACCCGCCAACCTCGACGCCGGGCTGTTCACGCTGCGCCTGGGGAAGCGTCAGCTGGGTGAACTCGTTTTCGATCTCCTCGACGACCTCGCGGAACCGCTGCAGGCTGATCGCCCCGGTCTTGCGGTCGATATGCGCGCGGATGTCATGCTCCAGCCCGTATTTCGAGCGGCCGGCCTTCTGGATCGCCTGTTCCATGGCCAGCAGGACCTCGTCGCGGTCGATGCTCTTCTCGCGCGCCACGGCATCCGCGATCTGCAACAACTCAGCCATCTGTCTTCTCATCCTCCACCGACGCTGCGGCTTCCGCCAGCAGCGCATCGGTCAACACAAGCTTGGCCTTCGCCAGATTGGCCAGCGGCAGGCGCAGATCCGCCTCTTCCGTGGCCAGCATCAGATACGCTCCGTCCACGCCCTCGATCTGGCCGGTGAAGCGCCGGCGGCCGTCGAGCGGCGGGTCGAGTTCAACGCGTGCCTGATGCCCGCTATAGCGCTCGAAATCGGCACGCCGCGTCAGCGGTCGGTCGATACCGGGCGAACTCACCTCTAGCATATAGGCGCCGCCGATCGGGTCTTCGACGTCCAGCACTGCCGAGAGCGCCCGGCTGGCGTGCGCACAATCGTCGACCGTGATCGTGGCGCCATCGATGCGCTCCACCATCACCTGCAGCACCTGCCGCCTTGCCCCGCCGCTCAGCTGCAGGCGCACGAGCGCCAGACCGTGCCCCGCAACAACCGGTTCAACCAGACCGGCAAGGAGCTGGGCGGCTGCACCCTGCAGGCCGACGACCCTGAGATGCGTCAGCCCAGAGCCCAACTCCTGCGCTGGCCCCTCCGCCATATCCCTGGGCGTGTCCGGTTGCACGTTCTGCCCGATCTCCAAAACCGAAATGTCTCCAAAACAAAAAGGCGGGCCGTTGAGCCCACCTGAAGCGCTGCCTGATCGCAGAGTCTCATGGAATAACGATGACGTTAGCTGCCAACGCGTCACATTTCAAGCGCCGTCGGGTGGCACAGGCAGCCGGCCCATCGCCTCGGTGCGCCGATAGTCGAGATAGATGGCGCGCCGGCCCTGGCGCTCGGCCTTGGCCTCGTAGCGCGTGCCCGGCGCATCAGCCGGCCGCCCGCGCCAGTCCGTGGCCCGTTCGGCCCTCCAGGCAAAGCCGCGATGGCGGCTCAGCTGTTCGACCGTCCAGCCGGCAAGGCCGGGATCGTCGGTGGCGGTGATGAAACTCCCGCCGGGCCGGATCAGCCGGGCCAGCTCGTCGAGATTGCCGCCCTGGGCGAAGCGGCGCCGCCAATGCCGTTTCTTGGGCCATGGGTCAGGGAACAGCAGGTAGACCCCGCTCAGGCAGCCCTCAGGAAGGCGCGGCAGCAACAAGCGCGCATCCTCGTCGAAGATGCGGATGTTGGTCACGCCGGCCTCTGCGACGGCTGCGGTCAGGGCGGCGACACCGTTGGTATAGGCCTCGCAGCCGATAAAGCCCGTCTGCGGCGCCGCTCGCGCGCGCTCCAGCAGATGCTCACCACTTCCGAAGCCGATTTCCAGCCAGACCTGATGGATCGGCTGTGTGAACAGCGTCAGCGGATCAAGGTCTGCAGAGGAGCCGAGCGGAACCCGCAGGCTTGGCAGCATCTCGGCCATCGCCGCCGCCCGGCCGTGATTCAGGGGATGGCTCTTGCGCCTGCCATAGAAGCGCGGCCTCTCCTGTTGGGGATCGTCGCTGTGGTCGGGCAAGGGACGGGAAATTACAAGCCTTCGTTGACGTCATTCGCCGGCCGCTCGCCGCGCATATCCTCGACGGCCAGCCCCTTGATCAGGTGCAGCAGGCGCCGGCGTATCTCCGGGTCGCTGATCCGATAATACGAGCGCACAAGCTCCAGCGTCTCGCGCCGTGCCATCGGGTCGGGCTCGAAGCGCTCCTGCGGGGCATCGGCGAAGGCCGTCCCACTCTCCTGTGTGTCATTCTCCATGCTGTCGAAGAAATAGGAGACCGGGACATCCAGAACGCGGGAGAGGTCATAAAGCCGCGACGCCCCGATCCGGTTCGTGCCGCGCTCGTATTTCTGGACCTGCTGAAAGGTCAGGCCGAGGGCGTGGCCCAGCTTTTCCTGGCTCATGCCGATCAGCGTTCGCCGCAGCCGCACGCGGGAGCCCACATGCACGTCAATCGGATTGGGGGCAGCCGATCGCATCTTGCTATCCTGAGGCCTTGAAGCCTGTTTCATGGGTCATCCTTTGCCGACGCCCTTTCCGGTATAGGCATACGAAAGTATGCTGGCAAGTCCGGGCGCCACGCGCAGCGGCGAACAGGGGGGCCTGTTCGTGAGGCGATAGGCCCGGGCGGCGCCATGGCCACCCCACAGCGTCAGCGGAGGGTCAAGGCCCGGGCCGCAGCAGCCAACACTACCACGACAATTGCAAAGAATACGTGACGATGCGGCCCCAATTGCGCATGCAGTGTCGGTTTTTCCACCGCCAACGGCAAGGGGAGGTCGAGGATCCCCACATCGCCATAACCGATCTGCCCCAATTTCCGTCCAAAACCGTCGAAGGCAGCGGAAATACCGGTATTGGCGGCGCGGAACAGTGGCAGCCCTTCCTCGATGGCGCGCATACGCGCCATGGCCAGATGCTGGCGCGGCCCGGTCGTGTCGCCGAACCAGGCATCGTTGGTGATGTTCACCATCCATTGCGGACGGGCGCCCCTGTCGATCACATGGTGGGTGAAGATGGCCTCATAGCAGATGAACGGCCCGACCGACGGGAGCGTTCCAAGACCTGTCAGGGTGCGTGGCCCAGGTCCGGAAGAAAAACTGATGGACGTGGCCGCGATCGGCGTCAGGGCGAGCAGGTCGGCAAAGGGCACATATTCGCCGAACGGCACCAGATGATGCTTGTCGTAGAAGCCCAGCACCTCGCCACGGTCGTCGAGAGCGATCAGCGCATTGAAGACCTGCCGGTCGTCGCCCGCGCCCTCGATACGCAGCGCACCCGTCAGCAGCACCGCGCCCGGCGGAAGGGCCTCGGCAATCAGTTCCCGGCCGCGCCCATGGTGCGCGAGGTCGAAATTGGCCGCCGTCTCGGGCCAGATGACGGCGTCGGGCGGGCCTGATCGTCCCGGCCGCCCGGTAAGCTCCAGATGGCGGCGGAAATGCTCGGCCGCCCTCCCGCCTTCCCATTTCTCGTGCTGGGGGATGCTGGGCTGGACGATCCGGATGATCGGCCTCTCCCCGGTGCCGTCGAGCGGGACCGCCGGGGCCCCTTCCAGCCGGATGAACCCGGCCACGCCGAGCGCCAGCAGCGGCAGGTTGAAGGCAGCTGCGCGCATCAGGTTGGCTCTACTGCGGCGCCACCACAGCGGCAGGGCCGAGCAGGCCGCGAAGATGGTCAGGGCAGAGAGGCCGTCGATACCGATCCAGGCGGCGGCCTGCTGCACCGGCAGCACATGCGTCCAGGCATAGCCCGCGCTGTTCCAGGGAAAGCCGGTGAACAGCAATCCCCGAAGATATTCGCTCACGACCCATCCTGCGGCCAGCCCGACCCAGACCGGCAGTCTGAGCCGCCAGAACAGCGCCCAGCCGAGCAGCGCGGCCGCGGCCGTGAACAGCCCCAGCACCGCCGGCAGGCCGACGAGCGCAAAGGGCACCAGCCACCAGAACCGTGCCAGATCGACCGTCAGCGCGAAGGTGATCCAGTAGAGCCCTACGATGAAGAAGCCCAGCCCGAACAGCCAGCCCCGCAGGCAGGCATGTTTCCAGGAGCGCGCCCGCTCCACCCCCATGGCGAGCAGGGGAAGGCAGTACCAGAGCACCGGAAAGGCCCCCACCGGCGGAAGCGCCAACGCCGCAACGGCGCCTGCGAAAAAGACCTGCAGCGTCGTAGGTCGGTCGAGCGCCGCCCGCAATTTCTTCAGCATGGCTGTCCCCGTCCCCGAATGCCCGGAAAGCTGTCCCTGCCTGGCGCCGGTCCTGGCCGATCAGACAGGCGCAGGAGGCGGAGCAGCCTCGACCGTCTCAGGCAGACCGCGGACTCGCAGCCGGCGAATACGCCGCGAATCGGCCTCCAGCACCTCGAATTCAAGGCCCGAGCTGTGGCGCAGCAACTCACCGCGTACCGGCACCCGCCCGGCAATGGAAAAGACGAGACCTCCAAGGGTGTCGATGCTGTCGCGCTCCTCCTCGCTCAGGACCGCGCCGACCATCGCCTCGAAATCCTCAACATCCACCCGCGCATCCGCCAGCATGGTGCGGTCGCCCTGAAGCTGCATCACGGGCTGGGTATCGCGGTCATGCTCGTCCTCGATCTCGCCGACGATGGCCTCCACGAGGTCCTCGATGGTCAGCAGCCCGTCGATGCCGCCATATTCGTCGACGATAAGCGCCAGCTGCGCCCGGTTGCGGCGCATGTCGAGCAGCAGGTCGAGCACACCGATGCTGGGGGCCGCGATCATTGCCGGCCGCAGGATGTCTTCCAGCGTGAAGTCGTCCTCGGCCGCCAGCTTGGCGACCACGTCCTTGATGTGGATGAACCCCAGCAGGTCGTCGAGCGCGTCGCGATAGACCGGCAGCCGGCTGTGCGGGTTTGCGCGCAGCAGTTCGAGCAGTTCCTTGCGCCCGGTCCTGACCTCGCACCCGACGATGTCGGCGCGCGGCACCATCACGTCGACCGCCTCCAGGTCACGCAGGGACAGCACGTTCTGGATGAGCATCCGCTCCTGGCGCTCGACCGAGGGTTCGCTCTCATGCGCGCCCTCCATGAGCCCTTCGAGCGTGTCGCGCAGGGTGTTGTTGTGCCGCCGCCCGACCAGACCCCGGAGCCAGGCGAGGGCCTTGCGATCGCTGGCCGTCCGGCCGTTGCGGGGCTCCGCTCCGAGGGCCCCGTTCTCGGCCGGGCGGGAGGGGCCGTCCTGCACGGCGGGAAGCGTTGTGGTGCGGGCCGCTGCAGAGGATGAGCTGTCGCTCACGATATCGATCTCCGTTCGTGCTCTGCCGGCATGGGACCGGCCTCGTTGTCATCATAGGGGTTGGGCAGGCCAAGCTGGTGCAGGAGCGCGATCTCGCGCGCCTCCATCTCGCTCGCCTCGACCTCGTCCTCATGGTCGTAGCCCAGCAGGTGCAGGCTGGCATGGACGATCAGATGGGCGAGATGGCTCGACGGCGCCTTGGCCTCACGCGCGGCTTCGGCCGCACAGGTCTCCAGCGCCAGGACGATATCCCCCAGCCAGCCCTCACCCGGGGCGTCGGGATCGCCGGGAAATGCCAGCACGTTGGTCGGTTGGTCCTTCTGGCGCCACAGCCGGTTGAGTTCGCGGATCTCCGCATCGTCGGTTAGCCGGATCGCGGTCATCTTCGGTGTCTCACCGGGGCATTCGGCCGACCAGACAATGTGGAAGGCCCGGCTGATGACGGCCTCGGCCTCCGGGATCAGGGTTAGCCAGCCGGGATCGGCGATCTCGATATCAGGCACGGCCCCGGGCTCATGAGGCGGACTCTCCGGCTCCTCGTCCTCGCCATAAGGGCCGGACGCGACGGCGGCAAGGCTTGGTTCAGCCATCATCCGTCCCTGCCGGATTGCGGCGCGGGCTGCGCCGGGCGCGGGTGCCGGTTGCGTCCGGGCGCCGGGCCGAGGCGTGTCGATCATAGGCGTTCACGATCCGGGCCACCAGGGGGTGTCGCACAACATCATCGGTGTTGAAGCGTATCATCTCGATCCCGTCGATTCCATCCAGGATCGAACAGGCCTCCACAAGGCCCGAGGGCTGCCCCGGCGGCAGGTCGATCTGCCCGATATCCCCGGTCACGACCAGCTGGCTGCCCTCGCCCAGCCGGGTCAGGGCCATCTTCATCTGCATGCTGGTGGTGTTCTGCGCCTCGTCCAGGATGACAAAGGCGTGCGCCAGCGTCCGGCCGCGCATGAACGCCAGCGGCGCGATCTCGATCTCGCCATTCGCCTGCCGCCGCATCACCTGATCGCCCGGCATCAGATCATGCAGCGCGTCATAGATCGGGCGGAGATAGGGGTCGATCTTCTCCTGCAGGTCGCCGGGCAGGAAGCCCAGCCTCTCCCCGGCCTCCACGGCGGGGCGCGAGATCACGAGCCGGTCGACGGCCCCGGCCTGCAGCATCGCGACCGCCTTCGCCACGGCGAGGTAGGTCTTGCCGGTCCCGGCCGGGCCGATGGCGAAGACGATGGGCGAGCGCTCCATCGCTCCCAGCATGGCCGCCTGGGTGGGGGATCGGGGGGCGACCCGCTTGCCGCGGGGAAAGGTCAGCACCTGCGAGGCGCCCGGTGCTGGCGGATTGCCCTGATGGCCGCCCGCACCTCGGGCAAGGCGGAGGGCGGCATCAATCGCGCCGGGACCCGGGGTCTCGCCGCGCTGGACCTCCTCCCAGAGCGTATGCAGCGCCAGCCGCGCGGTT
The DNA here is from genome assembly GCA_964584645.1 of uncultured Rhodospirillales bacterium. Classification (GTDB taxonomy): domain Bacteria; phylum Pseudomonadota; class Alphaproteobacteria; order CAZPBH01; family CAZPBH01; genus CAZPBH01. The sequence goes on from CAZPBH010000016.1 coordinate 7,085, forward strand.
TCGGCAGCCTGGGCCTCGCCCTTGATCGCCAGCCGGTTGCCGCGCGAGATCAGCGTGAGGCCGAGCGCCTGCTCGATCCGGGCGAGATTGCTGTCATGTTCACCAAACAGCAGCGGCAGCAGCCTGTTGTCGTCGAAGGCAAGTTCGATGGTGCGCCGGTCATTGCCGGTCTCGACCGGGGTCATGGCAGGCAGGCCGCTCGGCACGGAGCGCACACGCGTCAAGCGACCTCCTGCATCGCGTGCCCGGGGCCGGGATCCCGGATCTCGACCGCGCCGCGCACGGCGTTCGGCCCTCCATGGGTGATCTGGACCGGCACGATGGTCCCGATCAGCCGCGCCGGCGCCTCGGCGTGGAGCGCCTGATTGTGGGGTGTGCGCCCGGCAAGCTGGCCGGGGTGCTTGCCCGGGCGTTCGAACAGGACGGGCACGGTATGCCCCACACTGGCCTCGTTGAAGGCGGCCTGCTGGGCGTTCAGCAGCGCCTGCAGGCTCTCCAGCCTGTCGGCCTTCACCTGCTCCTCGACCTGGGCGGCGGCGTCGGCCGCAGGGGTCCCGGGCCGTCGGCTGTAGCAGAAGGAATAGGCCGAGGCGAAGCCGATCTCGCGCACCAGTTTCAGCGTTTCGGCGAAGTCGCGGTCGGTTTCGCCCGGATGGCCGACGATGAAATCCGAACTCAGCGCGATATCCGGACGGGCCGCGCGCAGCCGGTCGATGATCCGGCGGTAATCGTCGGCGGTGTGACGCCGGTTCATGGCGCGGAGCACGCTGTCGCTGCCGGCCTGCACGGGCAGGTGCAGATAGGGCATCAGCACCTCCAGATCGCGATGGGCGGCGACCAGCCCGTCGGTCATGTCACGGGGATGGGAGGTGGTGTAGCGCAGGCGCTCGATGCCCGGGATCTCGGCGAGGGCATGCAGCAGCCGGCCCAGATGCCAGCTGCCGGCATCGGGCGCCTCGCCATGCCAGGCGTTGACGTTCTGGCCCAGCAGGCAGATCTCGCGCGCGCCGGCGGCGGCCAGGCGGCGCGCCTCCTGCAGGACGGCCGCGGCCGGCCGGGAATATTCCGCACCGCGGGTATAGGGCACCACACGGAAGCTGCAGAACTTGTCGCAGCCCTCCTGCACCGTCAGGAAGGCGGCCGCACCAACGCTCTGGAACTCCTCGGGCAGGGCATCGAACTTGTCTTCCACGGGAAAATCATTGAACACCCGCTCGCCCGGCGTCGCGGCAGTGGCGATGCTGCGCAGCATCTCCGGCAGGCGCTGGTAGCTTTGCGGCCCGAAGACGAAATCGACCACGGGCGCGCGGCGGGTGATCTCCTCACCTTCCGCCTGGGCGACACAGCCGGCAACGGCGATCAGGGTCTCCCGCCCCGCTTCGGCCCGCGCCTGCTTGAGGCTGCGCAGCCGGCCAAGCTCGGAAAAGAGTTTCTCCGTTGCCTTCTCGCGGATATGGCAGGTGTTGAGGATGATGAGATCGGCCTCACCGACATCAGGGGTCGGCTGCCATCCATGCGGAGCAAGGGTGTCGGCCATCCGGTCGCTGTCATAGACATTCATCTGACAGCCCCAGGTGCGGATATGCACCTTGCGCGACGGGGCAATGCCGCTCATGCCCTCAGCGCGCCGTGCGGGATCGTTGGAATGGGCCCTTGTGCTCACGCAGAGGTGCTCACGCAGCGGCCGAGCTGTCATCGCGGTTTGTCATGCGCCCGTAAATTAGCGGTTCCTCCTGCTGATTGCCAGTCTTGCCGGAGGTGGCCTGATCCGCGGCAAGGGAGCCCTCATCTGCGGGAAGGGCGAGGTCGTGGAAGGGGCGGCGTGCCCGCATCGCACTCAGGCCTTCGGCGACCCTCTCGTGCAGCCCGCGCGTCAGGGCCTTGCGGTCGGCGAAGGCGTGGGCGTGGACGCTCGCATGAAAGCGCAGCCGGACGGTGACGTTCTCGCGCTGGACCAGCCGCCAGAGATGGCGGGGGAGGGTCATGTCGCCATACCAGGCATAGAGATCCGCAAAGGCGCGGGGCAGGGGCAGACCGTCGGCCTCCAGCGCGCACAGGGTGACCGGCTGGATGATCATGTCGGCGCGAGGGCGGCGCGTCACCGGGTCGAGGGCGAGGTCGAGCAGCGCCGATTTGAACGGCAGGACATGCAGGCCCGGCGAGGAGGTGCCCTCGGGAAACAGGATCAGCCGGTCGCCGGCTTCCATCCGTCGGGCCAGCAGGTCACGCTGGGCCCGCGCCTCGCCCGGGCGGCGGCTGATGAAGATCGTCCGCTGCAGGGTGGCGAGCCAGCCGAAGAGCGGCCAGTCGGCCACCTCGGCCTTGGAGACAAAGGAGCCCTTCACCGTCCCGCCAAGAACCGCGATATCGAGCCAGGAGAGATGATTGACAACGAGCAGCCGGGCCTGAGGGTCGGGCGTGCCCTCCACCTCGACCCGAAGGCCGAGCGCGCGCCCCCAGAGGCGATGAAACAGCCGCGGCAACGCACTGCGCCAGGGCAGGCGCAGGCCAAGGACAACAGCCTGCAAGGGTGCGCAGATCGCGATGATCCCGAGGACGGCCAGCAGCCGTGCCGCCCCGACGATCCGGGTGCTCATGCCCCCCGTTCACCCGCCGCGCGCGCATAGTGGCGGATGTATTTCTCGGTGACGGTCTCGGTGCGTACGATGATGCACACATCGGTCGTGTTGAACTGCTCGTCGATCACCGCGCCATCGCCGATCACTCCGCCGATCCGCAGATAGCCCTTGATCAGCGGCGGCAGCTCGGCCAGCGCCTGACGCCGATCGACCTGCTCGGCCGGCATCAGGTCGTCGAGCGGTACGCGCCGCCCGGGCAGCGCCACCGGTCGCCACGCAGCCGGCGCCAGATGATGGGTGTGGAGATAGGCCAGCAGGTTCTCGCGCCCCGCGACATGCGTGCCGGGGAGGCTGCCGCAGCCGAACAGGAACTGGATGTCGTGATGAAAGACATAGGCCGCGATGCCGCGCCAGAGCAGCTCCATCGTCGGCCGCGTGCGATAGCCTTCAGCGACACAGGATCGGCCGAGTTCGATCAGCGGCAGCCCGAGCCTTGTCAGCGGGCTGATATCGTATTCGCCGCTGGTATAGAAGCCACCCGCCGCGGCGGCCCGATCTTCCCGCAACAGGCGGTAAGTGCCCACCACAGCCTCGGAGATGCGGGACTGACGCGTGTCGAACACCAGCAAATGGTCGGCAAAGGCGTCATAGGCGTCGAAATCCCGCGCCGATTCCGCCATCGCACGGGTCGGTCGGGCGGCCATCTCCTGATAGAAGACACGGTAGCGAAGCCGTTGCGCTGCCTCGATCTCCTCAGGCGTGCGTGCAAGCCGGGTGCACAGATCCCCGATGGCGAGACCGTCGCCGGAGAGGAGACGCCAGGCCGAACCCGGATGATGGGGCTCGCTATCGACGGTCGCGGCGGATGTGAGCAAATCGATTCCCCGGTTCACCAGCGCCTGGCGCGGATGGCGTTCATCTCGAACGCGTGCCTCCATGCCACCTTATCACCAACCCAGACAAGTCTTCCGATCAGGTGAGGCTCTCCAATCCGATCAGGCTCCGGAGCGAAAGGCACGCGCCTGCCATCTCCGTTATGGAGACAAACCTGTCATGATCCGGCAACCGGCCGAATCTCCATTCGCGCCCCAACAGCCGACCCGACAACCCTGGACGACCACGTCTCTGGAAGGTGTGCCTTCGTGCAGCGCCATTCCATCGGCAAGCCCATGCCATCCGGCCATCACCCGACCAAATGCCTGGCCTGCCCCATCGTCCACATGGGCGATGCGCGGCAAATTGCGATGCCGTCTGCCTCCCGTCACGATGTGATCGGGCTTCGGCCCCCGGCAGGGGATGGCTTATTTCCGGCGTGTGCGGCTCTTGGTGCCGAGACCGATTTCCTTGGCAAGCTTGCTGCGCTGCTTGGCATAGTTCGGCGCGACCATCGGATAATCCGCGGGCAGGCCCCAACGCTCCCGATATTCTTCGGGGGTCATGTCGTAGGCGGTCTTCAGATGCCGCTTCAGCATCTTCAGCTTCTTGCCGTCTTCCAGACAGATCAGGTAGTCCGGGGTCACCGATTTCTTGATCGGAACTGCCGGCTCGGGTCGCGCCGGCTCCGGCTGCGGCGCCTGGTCAACCCCGGAAAGCGTGCGGTAGACGCTCTCGATCAAAACCGGGACCTGCTCAAGCTCGACATTGTTGTTGGACAAATGTGCCGTGACGATCTGCGTGGTCAGGTTGAGCAATTCGCCCGAGGATTTCTCTTCGCTCATCAACAACTCCCGATTCGATACTGCGGAGGTTCACTGGAATGGATGGAAATGAATAAACACACCGATTGCACTTAAGCAATGTGTTTTTTACAAGCCAGCACGGCGCTGTGATTTGGCAGTCACGCGCAGCACAAGTCGAGCCGTCACCGCAAGGGCAACGAGCAGGACATCACAAGCGCATCGATTCGCCGTGAACCGGCCAAGTAGTAGCCGGGGCGCCGGCCGGTATCGGTAAAGCCGATACCCCGGTAAAGGGCAATCGCTGCAACGTTTTCGGCACTCACTTCCAGATGCACGAGGCGCGCGGGCAGGGTCGCCGTCCAGTGCCGCAGGAGCAGGCGGGCGAGGCCCTTGCGGCGCAGATCCTCACGCACCGCCAGAGCCAGCACCTCGGCCTCATCTGCCATGACGCGGCCCAGCAGCACCCCTGCCAGCATGGGCTCGCTCATCCTGCGCCCGATCCAGAGCGCGTAAGGTGCGGCGGTCTGCGGAGCCTCCCAGCCGGGAACGCCGTGGCGTGTCAGAAAGCTGCCGGCCTCGCCGGCTTCCTCGGCTCGCCCCGGCCTCAGGTCGAATTCAGCCAAGCGCCGGCGCCCGCGCATAATGGGGCCGCAAGGGGGGGAGGGCGGCAGGATCGGCGAATCGCGGCATCGCCAGTCGGGCGAGGCCAGCCGGGTCGATCGGGTCGTTGATCACCGCAAGGCTCGCGATATCGAACCCGATGGCCAGCCGGCCCTCGCGCTCGGCCAGGGCCGCGAGCGCCGCCGGGGTGTCCGTGAAGGCCGCTCCGTCTTCCCGGCCCTCTGGCGTCAGCCGGCAGGCGAAGGGTTCGGCGCGGCCCGAATCGAGCACGCAGAGGGCTGGGCCGCCCCGCATCTCGCCCGCCGCGCGCGCCTCGAAGCTCGAGATGCCGACAGCCGGGATATCGAGGGCGAGCGCCAGTCCTTCGGCAGCAGCCAGCCCGATCCGCAGCCCCGTGAAGCTTCCCGGTCCATGCGTGACGGCAAGCCCCTCCACCTCATAGAGCGGGCGGTCGCCCTCGGCACAGATGGCCTCGATCATCGGCAGCAAGGCTTCCGACTGGCCGCGCTGCATCGCGCGCCTGTCTTGTGCAAGCACCTGATCGCCGTCCAGAAGTGCGACCGAGCAGCCCCCGGCCGAGGTGTCGAAGGCGAGAATCAGCATGGCGGCAACCGGCCGGGCCATGCTAGCCCAGGGCCATGCCTGCCTGCCTGCCCGAAGCTGTCATGCCGCGCCTCGTCGAGATCATGCCACCCGCCGATCCGGTGGTTCTCGATATCGCCTATGCGCGCACCGACAATCTCGCCGGGCGCGTGCTCTATCGCCGCCCCGCTCTTCTTCTGCACCGTGAAGCCGCCGCGGCGCTGCGCCGGGCGATGGCGCTGGCGGGCGAGGCGGGCTATCGGCTCTGCCTTTTCGATGGCTACCGTCCGGCCTCGGCGCAGGCCGCCCTGTTCGCGGCCTGTCCGGACCCGGCCTATGTCACGCCACCGGAGATCGGCTCGGCCCACAGCCGCGGCGTCGCGGTCGATTGCACGTTGATCGATCCCGATGGCGTGCGGCTCGCGATGGGCACGGGCTTTGATGACATGAGCCCGCTTGCGCATCATGCGCGGTTGGAGCTGGGACGGGAGATCCAGATCAACCGGGCGCTGCTGTGCGGGTTCATGTGCGCCGCCGGGTTCGAGCCGCTGGCCAGCGAGTGGTGGCATTATCAGCTTCCCCATGCGCGTGATTACCCCCTGATCGAGGATGGCGACGGGTTCGAACCGCTGGGCCTTGCCTGAATGTGACGCCGCCAGCATCCGCCCGCGACCAGCATGGCCGGGTCCCAGGCCCCGCGATAGAGGTAGAGATCGGCCTGCCGGACCGGCTTCGCGCCGATCAGCCGTGCCGGACGCCGCAGGTAAAGCGATTGGCCCTCATTGTCCGGGTCATAATCCTCGAACGCATCGAGCCGGCTCAGGATGGCGGGGTCGAGGATGTGCGCGACCTGCCCATGAACCTCGCCGGCTTCGCCTTCGACAAGCCCCGGCCATGCGCCGAGATCAACCAGCCGGCCCGCAACCCGGCCGGGCCCGAGCGGCTGGAGGGCGCCCGCGCAGCCCAGCATCTCCCAGCCGGGCCAGCCCGGCATCAGGGTGCCATAGAGAAAAAGATGTGCCGGCGCGCGTTGGCCTGCGGACCCGCCGGGACGTTCAGAGGATCCGGCAGGCCTGGTCGAAGGCAAAGCGCGGCGAGCGCGGGAAGAGCTGGCTGTCATCGCCCACACCCAGATTGCACAACCAGTTGGACCGCCAGCTCGTGCCGGCGAAGAAGGCCTCGTCCACCTTGCCCTTGTCGAAGCCGGACATCGGCCCGCAATCCAGCCCATGGGCGCGCGCCGCCAGCATCAGATAGGCGCCCTGCAGGGTGCCGTTGCGGAAGGCCGTCTCCTCGATCAGCTCGGGCGAGCCCGTAAACCAGCTCTTCGCGTCGGTATGCGGGAACAGGAAGGGCAGATGCTCGTGGAATTCCATGTCATGGGCGATGATCGCCGTTACCGGCGCCTTCATCGTTTTCTCGACATTGCCGCTCATCAGGGCCGGGCGGAGCTTTTCCTTGGCCTCGGCGCTGCGCACGAAAACGACCCGTATGGGGCTGCAATTGGCGCTGGTCGGGCCCATGCGGGCATCCTCCCAGATCCTGTGCAGAAGCTCGTCCGGCACGGGCGTGTCGGTCCACGCATTGTGGGTGCGGGCATCGCGCAGGATGGTCGCGAAGGCGTGGTCGTCGATCGGCTTGCGCAGGGGCATCAGGCAGCGCCTCCTTGTGGAGCGTGTGAGGCAGGAAGCGTGTCAGGCGGCGGGGGCGGCGCGCACCTCGGTCACCTCGGGGATGTAGTGGCGCAACAGGTTCTCGATCCCGCTCTTCAGCGTCGCCGTCGAAGACGGACAGCCGGCGCAGGAGCCGCGCATGTTCAGAAAGACCACGCCACGCTCGAAGCCATGGAAGGTGATGTCGCCGCCATCCTGGGCGACGGCGGGCCGGACGCGTGTGTCGAGCAGTTCGACGATCTGTTCGACGATCTCCTGATCCTCGCCGTAATCGACCTTTTCCCCAGGCGCCTCGCCGGCGGCCGCCGCATGAACGGGCAGGTTGAGCGTGAACGCTTCCATGATGGCGCCGAGGATCGAGGGCTTGAGGGCAAACCATTCGGCCGCCTCGGTCTTGGTTACCGTGATGAAGTCGGGGCCGAGGAACACACCCTTGACGCCCTCGACCTCGAACAGCTTGGCGGCGAAGGGGGATTGCAGGGCGGCCTCGGCGGCGTCGGTGAAATCGGCCGTGCCCGCCGGCATGACCTCACGCCCGGGGAGGAATTTCAGGCTGGCCGGGTTGGGGGTCTGTTCGGTCTGGATGAACATCTCTTTCGGGCTTCTTTCCTGGTCCGGGTGGTGCGCCATCCGCGCGTATAAGCGATGTTTGGCCCGCCGGGCGCTCGGTCAAGCAGGGGCGCTACCCGCCCTGTTCGGATCAGGCCAGCGCTTCGATCTCCTCCTCGCTCAGCCCCGTGGGGATCAGCGTGATCGGAATGCGCACCTGCTGGCGGCCCTTGCCTGTCAGATAGCTGACAAGCGGCCCTGGCCCCTCATTGCTGGCGCTGGAAGCCAGAACCAGCACCGAGATGGAAGGTTCCTCCTCCAGCAACCGGATGAGTTCGGTCGGCGTCTCCCCCTCGCGCACATACAGGATCGGCACGGTGCCCGTCATCTCGTTGACCCGACGGGCGGCGCGTTGCAGCAGCTGTTCGGCGGCCTCGCGGTTCTCTTCCTGGATCAGCTCGGCCACCGCCATCCATTGCTGGAATTCGACCGGCTCCATGACCCGCAGCAGCGCCACCCGGCCCTCGGTGCGCCCGGCCCGCGCGCAGGCATAGACCAGCGCCTGATCCATCTCCGGCGAATCATCGACGACGACCAGCATGATCCTTTGCTGGGGGCCGTTCGCCTCCTGCCCACCGCCTTCCGTGGCCATGGGTTCGTTCTCCTCGCTCATCGGACGATCAAGGCCGGGCGGGGCCTTGGCAAGCTGGTCTGCATGGCAGGATTTCCTTCATTCTTGCTTCATGTCTTGCGGAAGATGAAGCCGGCGGCCCAGCCGGCGGCGACAGCGCCCAGCAGGGCGATCAACGCATACAGAGGCGCCTGTTCCTCGGCCAGCGCATCGACATCGGCGGAAAAACCCACCTTGCTGATGACCAGCGTGGTCGGCTGTGCGGCATCGATCAGCTCGCCCTCGCGGAACAGGTAGACATGGACGTTGTACAGCCCCGTGGGCACGCTGGCGGGGAAGGCGAAGGTCGTCCTGAACAGGCGCTGACCCAGAAAGAACGCTTCCAGCGGATCGGCGGCATAAAGCTCCTGCTCCGCCTTCGCGCGGATGAGCGCGCTTCGGAACGGCGAGAGCTCCTCGGCCGAGGCGGGTTCTTCCGCTGTAAGGCCCAGATGCTGGACGCCGATGCGGTGGCGAGCCAGCACCTCCGGTGCCGCGATTTCCGCCAGATCGCGGGTCGCGGCGACCGCGTAATAGCTCGGCACATCGCGAAAGCGGACCGCGCGGGTGTTGATCCAGATACCCGCCATCGGTTCCTGCTGGCGAATGATGACATCCTTGGCCGGGCCCTCGATGACGATGACCACATCGCCGGGGCCGTCGGTCGAGCCGAACAGCACCACCTCCTCGCCGGTGAAATCCGTGCGGATCGCGATCAGCGGGTTGGAGATGTCGGCGACCAGCGCCTGTGCCTGTGCGGGCCACGGCGCCAGCAGCGGCGGCATCAGAAGCGACAGGAGCAGCACCAGGAGAACAAGGGCCAGGATCATGGGGCGGGCTCCTCCATGACGAAGGGGTCCGCGGGTGCTTGTACCAGCTCGAACGCCAGCGCGCCCGCCACCACGACGACGAGCGCGCCGAGGATCGCGCGCACCTGCTCGCCCCTCAGAAGCCCGGTCGCGAGCGTGCCGATGTGGGCACCGACCACCCCGCCGACTATCAGCAGG
>CAZPBH010000017.1:0-12553 GCA_964584645.1 uncultured Rhodospirillales bacterium
TCGCCCGTAGGCGATCCGCCGATTTGCAGCCTGTCATGCGGCTTGTTGCTGGGCGCTCGGCTGCAAGCCCTTCAGGAAGTCAGCGGCCTTCTGCGCATGGCTGGCAGCGGTGAAGATGAAGCGCTTGTCGCCTTTCAGTACCTCCAGCCAGTGGCCGATATAGGCGGCATGGTCCTCTCGGGTCTCCGGGGTGATCCCGAGATCGGCGCAGAGGAAGGCAGCACCGAGCTCGGCGACCAGCTCTTCCTTGGCATAGCCTGCATCGCCCCAGCGCTTGCGGCCCATGTCGCGGTTGAGGCGCGAAGGGTGTCGGGTCCAGTGCGTCACCTCATGGGCCAGGGTGGCATAGTAGCTTTCCGCATCCTGGAAGGTCTCGAAGGGTGGCATCTGCACAGTGTCCGGCTCCAACGCGTAATAGGCTGAATTCCCGCCATGGCGGATATCGGCACGGGTGGCGGTGAAGAATGCATCCAGCTCCTGATCCCGGTTGATGTCCGGATTCGTAGGCGCGGCAGTGGCATAGAAATGCGCGGGCAAGCCATCGATCTGCTCGACATTGAACACGGTGTAGCCCTTCATGAAGGGAATGGCCTGCTCCTGTTCCTGCCCGGCATCGTCCAGCTCTTTCTTGACCAGCGTGTCGGCATAGACGACCAGCTCGCCCGTCTCGCCCTTGCGGACATGGGCGCCCAGGCTCTTGGCTTGCTTGTAGGTCATCCAGAGCGGTGCGGTGAAATCCCTTGCCACGGAGGCAGCCCACAACAACACGACATTGATCCCCTGATAGGGAATGCCGTTATGGCGCAGCGGCCGGCTGATCCGCCCGGCCAGGTGCTCGGCGTTCCAGGGTTTGCGCCAGGTCAGCTCGCCCTTCTCCAGATCGGCGATGATCTTATCGGTGACACGGGTGTAAACATCTTGTTTCATTTAACTTTCTCCTAGTTCTACGGTTGCGCAGCAGCTGCTGCTGCAACCGGACTAGGCCCGCGCCAATGAGCGGGGGGACGCCGTCAGGACCGCCGAGTGAGGAGGGGGATCACCCGGCCTGCACGAAGCGCACGCGCAGGAAGGCCGGGGACACCGCACACGGTGCCCGCAGACCCAACTTGCTTGGGACGAAGGGCTTGGTCTTGACGGCGGAAGGGGCCGCAGGCCCCCAATCAATCAACGAGTAATCAGGATCGCGGCCAGGGCCGCGTCTTCCAAAGGCGGCAATCGCCGCCGCAAGCGCGAGGGATGGAAGCCGAACGGCCGAGACTACAGGCTCGGTTCACGACAGCCCGGCCCGAAGGGCGTGCCGCTACAGAAATCAGGTTTTGTGGGCATCCATAAGGGCGTCATATAGGGAATTGCCTTGATGTTTGAGCCGGATACTCAGCTTCTCGTTTGGTAGCACTCGGGCAAGAGATGCGATCAAATGAGACGGGGCGCGGCTGTCCCCGTTCCAGCCGCGCCCCTTCTTTCTGCCCGGGTTTTCGACGCACCGTGTCGTGATCTGTGTTGGTGGTTCGCGGTGGAATTAGGATGCGATCCCTATTTCGCCGCGTTGAGGTTGAGGCGGATGCACCGGGGTTGCTTGCGCCAGGGCGATGAAGCCTTGCAGGTAGTCGGATAAGACACCTGTGCGCATGCCGAGATGGATGCTCTTTGAAATCCCTTGGCCGATCCGCAGAGGCATGATGCCCTCGACCCCGGTGAGCAGCCAATCCGGCATCGCGCTGACCGCCCGACCGGTCGCGACAAGGCTGATCATCAGATCGGTTGTTTCAACGGTCCGGTGGCGACGCGGCAACGCCCCGCCAGGCGCGAGAAACTGGCTGAAGACATCGAGCCGATCGCGATCGACCGGATAGGTCACCAGCACCTCTCCGGTGAGATCGCCCGGAGATACGGCGTCTTGCTTTGCAAGCCTGTGCTCTGCTGCCACCGCCAGCACCAGCTCGTAATCGAAGACCGGAACATATTCGAGCCCGCGCCGCTCGATGGGGTCGGGGGTGATGAGGACATCGATTTCATGACCGAGCAGGGCTTGCAACCCGCCGAACTGAAAGGCCGTCGTGACATCGAGATCGACATCGGGCCATGCGCCAAGAAAGGGTTGTACGACGCCCATCAGCCATTGTTGGCAGGGGTGGCACTCCATGCCGATACGCAAAGATCCGCGACGGCCTCTGGCGAAATCAGCCAAAGCCGCCTCGGCATGCTCCAGCTGCGGCAGCGTCCTGCGGGCGACGGAGAGCAGAAAGTGACCGGCCTCGGTCAGCCTGACTCCCCGCCCCTGCCGTTCGAACAGAACCACGCCATGGCGGTCTTCGAAGCGTTTGATGGCGTGGCTGACCGCAGATTGCGTAAGGCAGAGCCGGTCGGCGGCCTTGGTCAAGCTGCCGGTGCGGTCCACCTCACGCAGGATGGCGAGGGGTTGAGTATCAATCATAATACATGAATGCCTTTCATGTTTCTATGAAGCAATGCCAATTTTGTTCATGTGTTTGGTCCGCTACAAGATGCCTTTCACTCAAGGAGGATCCCATGACCCGTGCTGCAAATCTTGGCTTTCCCCGCATCGGCGCCCGACGCGAACTCAAATGGGCGCTGGAATCCTATTGGAAGGGGGCCAGCGATGCGGACGCCCTGGCGACGACCGCGGCCGAGTTGCGCAGCCGACATTGGGCCCTGCAGCACAAGGCCGGGCTCGACATCATCCCATCGAATGATTTCAGCCTCTACGATCACGTCCTCGACACGACCTTTATGCTCGGCGCGATCCCAGAGCGGTTTTCCCACCTCTCCGGGCTGGACGCCTATTTCGCCATGGCGCGGGGTGCTGACGATGCCCCGGCCATGGAAATGACCAAATGGTTCGACACCAACTACCACTACATCGCGCCGGAACTGACCGAAGACATGGCGTTCACCCTCGCCGCGGCGACGCCCTTGGACGCGTTTAACGAGGCGAAAGCGCAGGGCATCCACACCCGCCCCGTGCTCATCGGACCGGTTACTTGGCTGTCTTTGGGCAAGGCCAAGAGCGAGGGGCTCGATCCTCTGTCACTGCTGCCGCGCATCCTACCCGTCTATATCGAGTTACTGCAGCGTCTGGCCGAGGCTGGCGCCGATTGGGTGCAGATCGACGAGCCCCTGCTCGTGAAGGATCTCAGCGCGGCCGAAGAGACCGCCTTCCGTGACGCCTATGCCGTTCTCGCCGATGCTGGCCCAAAGGTTATGCTCGCCACCTATTTCGGCGCGCTTGACGAGAATCTGTCACTCGCGAGCGCCCTGCCGGTCGCCGGGCTGCATGTCGATTTGGTCCGCGCCCCGGAGCAGCGCGACAGCGTGCTTGGGGTCATCGGCGATAAAACTCTCTCGCTCGGTCTGATTGACGGTCGCAACATCTGGCGGGCCGATCTGTCGGCGGCGCTGAGCGCGGCGGAGGCCGCCGTGTCGGCCCTCGGCGCGGATCGGGTCGAGATCGCGCCGTCGTGCTCGCTCCTGCACACACCGGTCGACCTCGATGCCGAAGCCCGCCTGGACGCGGAGTTCCGCGGTTGGCTCGCCTTCGCCAAACAAAAGCTGGACGAAGTGGTCGCGCTGGCGCGGGCGGCCGATGCCGGGCGCGGGGCGGCGCAGGCCGCCTTCGATGCCGCCGATGCTGCGGTCGCCAGCAGGCGTGCCTCGTCTCGCATTAACGACCCCGCGGTTGCAGCGCGCGTCGCATCCGTCACTGCGGCGGATGGCAAGCGCAACAGCCCGTTTTCGCAGCGGATCGCGAAACAGAGCGATACGCTCCGCCTCCCGCCTTTTCCGACGACGACCATCGGCTCTTTCCCGCAAACCAAGGATGTTCGGAAGGCGCGGGCGGATCACCGCGCCGGTCGGCTGAGCGATGCCGACTATGAGGCATTTCTGAAAGCACGGACGGAAGACTGCATCCGGCGGCAAGAGCGTCTGGGGCTCGACGTGCTGGTGCATGGCGAGTTCGAACGCAACGATATGGTCGAGTATTTCGGCGAGCAGCTCAGCGGTTTCGCCTTCACCCAGAATGGCTGGGTGCAGTCGTATGGCTCACGCTGCGTGAAACCGCCGGTCATCTTCGGCGATGTGTCCCGCCCAGAGCCGATGACGGTCGATTGGACGGTCTATGCGCAAAGCCTCACCGCGCGGCCGGTCAAGGGCATGTTAACCGGCCCGGTGACGATCCTGCAGTGGTCCTTTGTCCGCGACGACCAGCCGCGATCAGAGACTTGCCGTCAGATCGCGCTCGCCATCCGCGATGAGGTCGCCGATCTGGAAGCCGCCGGCATCCGGATGATCCAGGTCGATGAACCGGCCTTCCGCGAGGGCCTGCCGCTGCGCAAGGCCGACTGGCAACACTACCTCGACTGGGCGGTGGAGTCCTTCCACCTGGCTTCCGCACCGGTGGCCGATGAGACGCAGATCCACACCCATATGTGCTACAGCGAATTTAACGACATCATGCCGTCCATCGCGGCCTTGGATGCCGATGTGATCTCGATCGAGACATCCCGCTCGGATATGGAACTGCTCGATGCCTTCCATGACTTTTCCTATCCGAACGCCATCGGTCCCGGCGTTTGGGACATTCATTCGCCGCGCATTCCAGGGCGCGGCGAGATGGTCAACCTGCTCGAAGCCGCCGCCAGGGTGATCCCGAGCGACCGCCTCTGGGTCAATCCCGATTGTGGGCTGAAGACGCGCGGTTGGCCCGAGGTCGAGGCGTCCTTGGGTCGGCTGGTCCAGGCAGCCCAGCACATGCGGCAAGCTGGCTCAGCCTCCAAAAGCTGAGCCGGCCGGCAAACAGCTCTTAGCCGATCCGTGGTGAACGCCCGACCGCCATGGTTCGGCTGGGCGTCTCACCACGGCTGGGATCACAATTTGGTCGGATTGGGTAGCCCGGCATAGACCGCATCGGCATCGAAGGCGGGCGAATCCTCAACCCGAAGCAAGCGCGCGGGCGCCGCATCGGGAACGGCCGCCAGATCGACCTCTCGGTAGAAGCAGGACTGGAAGCCGACATGGCAGCTGCCGGGACCGGTCAGGCGCACGATCAAGATCAGCGCGTCTTGGTCGTCATCGACCAGCACGCGCTCGACGGTCTGGGTGAAGCCGCTATGCTCGCCCTTCCGCCACAAAGCTTGCCGGCTACGTGACCAAAAATGCGCCTGTCCGGTCCGCAGCGTGCGCGCGATCGCCTCAGCCGACATATAGCCCAGCATCAGGATGCTATTGTCTTCGACATTCGTCACGATGGCCGGCACCAGCCCGTCCGCATCAAAGCCCGGGGCGAAGTCGTCGCCGAGTTCGACCTGTTCGACGCTTTCACGAGCGGCAAACAGCGTTTGGGGAGACACATCACTCATAAGGACACCCTACACAGTATCGGCCATGCCCGCGTAGCGAAGACGGTGCTCAGCGGGTTGCGGTATCCTCAATGTGGGTCTCGATCGGCTGATCAGCAATCCGACCAAATCGACGGCCTCCGAGCAGCTTGAGAACGGGAGTAAGGTCAGCCTGCGCCCGTCCGAGCCCATGTCAGCGCGAAAGCCAGGACCGATAAGGCGATGATTACTACTCTGCGCCAGCCTGATCGCGTTGTTCGCAAAAAGTCAGACGGTTGCCGAACGGGTCACTGACCGTCATTTCACGGCCCCAAGGTTGCTGCTGCACCCCAGGCCGCGCGAATCTGGCATTCTTAGCCCGCAAGCTCTCAGCCAGCGCATCGACGCCTTTGGTCGGGATGAAGACCGTCGTTCCGGGGCTGGCGTCGCCGTAATGCTCGGTGAGGTGAAGGTTGAAACCGTCGCGCCCGAGCCCGCAATAGAGCGGCATGCCCGGGGCGTGACGGTGCTCCCAAAGCAGCGTCATACCAAGGAAGTCGATGTAAAACTCGCGCATCTTCTCCTCCGAGAAGCTGCGCAGGACCGGGATGCCCGGCCGCATTTGAGGCGATGCCATAGCCGGGTCTCCCTATCTCGTCTGCCGCTGGATTAGGCCGCTTTTTCAGCAACCATCTCTTGCACGACCTCGAAGCCCTCGAATTGGGGGTGTCCCGCGTAAATCCCCTTGGTCTGACCTGCATTGGCGTGGGCGTCGCGGAACGCTTGCGATTTAGTCCAGGCCTCGAAGTCTTCCTTTGTCGCCCAGACAGTGTGCGAGGCGTAGAGTGCATGATCCTCATGCACCGGTCCCTTGAGCAGGTGAAATTCGACGAAGCCAGGGACGCTGTCGAGGTGAGAGTCGCGTGACTTCCACACGGCCTCGAAGGCATCCTGTTGGTCGAGCTTCACTTTGAAACGGTTCATAGCGATGAACATGGGGTGCTCTCCTGATTGGTTTGGTGGATCTAAAGGACGATCGCCTCGTCGAGGTCGAAGACGCGGCGGATGGTGTCTGGGGTCATAATTTCCGGCGGCGGTCCGGCCGCGGCCACCGCAGCGTCTTGGAACAGCACAACGTGATCGGCCTGGTCTTTGACCAGAGCCAAATCGTGCAGCACCGCGACGATGCCCCAGCCTTCGCCGGCCAGCGATTTGAGCATGCGGATGGTCCGGAGCTGGTACTTCAGATCGAGCGCCGCGGTCGGCTCATCGAGCAAAAGCCAGCGCGTCGCCCCATCCTGTGGCTCTTGCCAGATTTGCGTGAGCGCGCGTGCGATCTGTACCCGCTGCCGCTCCCCGCCGGACAAGGTCAGGTAGTTGCGTTCGGCGAAGCGCACCACATCGGTGCGCTCCATCGCTGCGAGCACAATCTCGGCATCCTCTTGCGGCGTGGTGCGGCCCTCATGCGGCGTGCGCCCCATGGCCACCACCTCATGCACCCGAAACGGGAAGGTCAGCGCGGAGGATTGCGGCAGGACGGCGCGTCGCCGGGCCATTTGGGCCGGCTTCATCTTAGCGACGGTGAGCCCATCGAGCAGGGCCCGACCCTGATCGGGCAGGATCGACCCCGACATGACGGACAAGGCCGTGGTCTTACCGGCGCCGTTCGGGCCGCACAGGGCCGTGAACGATCCGGGCCGCGCCAGCACATCCGCGTCACGCAGGATCGTCTTGCCGCCGCGCCGGACGGTGGCGCCTTCGAGCAGGAGCGACACTGGCCTAACCCCCGCCCCGGCGCTTGTCGCGCATCAGCAGCCAGAAGAAGAAGGGCGCCCCGATGAAGGCGGTGACCACGCCGAGCGGCAGTTCAGCCGGGACCACCGATATGCGCGCGACAAGATCAGCGACCAGGATCAAGGCCGCGCCCAACAGGGCAGAGCCGGGCAAGACATAGCGGTGGTCGGGGCCGGTCATCAGCCGCACCAGATGCGGTGTGACGAGCCCGACGAAACCGACAATCCCACAGATTGCGGTCGCGGCACCGACACCGAGCGCTGTCAGCAAGGCGGCGATCCGCTTCAACCGCTCGACATCTACGCCGAGATTGGTGGCGTCACTTTCGCCCAGCAACAGGCAATTCATGCCGCGGGCGAGCGTTAGCATGCCGATAATCGCGATCACCATCAGCGCCCCTGGGCGAAGGATCGTCTCCCAGGTCGCCCCGCCCATCGTGCCGAGCGTCCAAAAGGTCAGCGTGCGCAGCTGCTCGTCATTGGCGAGGAAGGTCAGATAGCCGATGCCGGCAGCCGCCAGCGCGTTGGCCGCGACCCCGGCCAGCAGCATGGTCGCGACCACCACCCGGCCGTCGATTTGCGAGACCTTGTAGATCAGTACGACGGTGGCGAGGCTGCCCAGAAATGCCGTAATCGGCAGGGTGAAGGCGCCAAAAATCTGCGTCAGCGGGGCCAGGGCTGTCGTCCCCAGGACAATCATGCTAACCGCACCCAAGGCGCCGCCGGCGGACACGCCGATCAATCCGGGATCGGCCAATGGATTGCGAAAGAACCCCTGCATCGCCGCCCCAGCAATGCCGAGGGTCGCCCCTGCCATCATACCAAGCAAAACGCGTGGTGCGCGAATTTGCTCGACCACTTGAACTTTGACCATCGCAACATCGTCAGCGCTCGCGAGGCCCAGATTGCTGGCCAAAATGGTCATCAACTCGCCAAAAGAGATGGCAACCGGCCCAATGGACAGGCCCAGCGCGGCGGCGATTCCCATCGCCACCGCCGACAGGGTTAGGACCAACTGGCCGCGACGTTCTCGACCGAGACGCCAATACAGGGCTGGGGGCGACATAGACGCCGTACTGTCACTCATTCTGTGCCAAGCCGTCCTTCGAAGGTGCGGTGAGAGGGATTGAGGCCTCGGACCCTATTGCCACCCTATTGCCCGAGGGTCCGCTGGGCGGCCTCGGCCGGCGAGCGCAAATCACGCGCCAGCACAGCCAGGGCTTTCGGTGTGCGCGGGCCGAATTGCATCACCGTCGGGCCATCGACGCGAATGATGTGGCGGTTCTGGGCAGCCCGGGTCAGCGAGAGGGCGGGATGGGTCGCGATGGCCTCCAGCCGCTCATCGCTGCCGGCGTGATGCGCCATGATCAAAATGACATCCGGGTCTTTCTCGACCGAGGCTTCGAAGGAGAAGGACTTGATGCCCTCATGTTCGGTGAAGACGTTTTGCGCACCGGCCAGCGTCATCGCGGCATGGGCGGCGGTCCGGGTTCCGGCCGCGCGCGGCGCGCCGTCGCCGGCGGCGAAGAAGAAGAGAGCCCGCGGGCTATCGGGCAGGGCCGAGATTTCTGCCTTTGCCTCGGCCCAATCCGTCTCGATCTGCGTGACCAGCTGCTCGCCTTTTGCCTCGAGGCCGAGTTCGGCTGCGATCACGCGGGTCTTGTCGATGATCGATTGGATGGTGAAGAGCTGCGGCAGCTCGATGAAGCGCACGCCCGAGGCGCTTAATTGTTCCACCGCCGTGTCCGGTCCCGCCGCCCCGCTGACGATAATCAGATCGGGATCGAGCGACAAAACACCTTCCGCGCTGAGCGACCGGACATAACCGACTTTCGGCGTTTCCAGCGCTGCGGGCGGGTAGACGCTGGTGGTATCGGTCGCGACCAGCCGATCTTCGGCACCGAGCGCATAGATGATCTCGGCCACTTCGCCGCCGAGTGCGATCACTCGCTCCGATGCGGCCGCAGGCCGCACGAGGATGAAGGCGCAAAGCAGCATAGCCATCAGCCCGGCGGCGCGGGCGAGCACAGACCACCCAGAGGAGGGGTGTTGGGCTGCGGACGGGGTCGAACGGTTCGGCATTGGTCGGGCTCCTGATCTGTTGACCGCAGCTTTCACAGCCTTGGTCCCTGGTGGTATGATGCAATTGCGAGTGAGTAACAACCGCGTTTGGACGCTGAACTACGGGCTTCGATCCTGGCGCAGACCGACGGTTGAAGCGGCGCAAAAACCGAAACCCGGTGAGAACGGCGATTTGTTGTGATTGAAACTCTGAACGATTTCCCTTGCAAACGCAAATGAGTCGCATTATCTCCGCATTCGCTCACCGCGTTCACCACTCGTTAACGAACTGAAGACGCTATGAACCGCTTATTGTCCTCCGCCTCTCTCTTGGTCCTGATGGCCGCTCTTGCCGCGCCGAATCCGAGCTGGGCGCAGGAAACCGAGGTCCCCGAACCCGCTGATACTGAGACCGATGGCGCGGAGCTGTCCCTTGGCGACGCCGACATCACGTTGCGACGTATTGTCGTCGGCGCCGGCCGTGACAAGGTCGCGATCGAGACGCCTCAGGCGGTCAGCGTGGTCGATCAGGAGGATTTGAACCGCGAGCAGGCCACCACCATTGGCGACGCGATCCGCGATCTGCCCGGTGTGGTCACCGTCGGTTCCGATCGCGTGCTCGGCGAGAGCTTCAACATTCGCGGCTTCGGCACCGCCACCTCATCCGACGAGACCCGGATCATCGTGCAGGTCGACGGTGCGACCAAGTTTCATGAGCAGTACAGACTCGGTTCCCTGTTCACCGATCCCGAGCTGTACAAGCAGGTCGAGGTACTCCGTGGCCCGGGGTCCTCGACCCTCTATGGTGCCGGCGCGTTGGCAGGCGTTGTCCGGCTGGAGACCAAGGACGCCAGTGACTTTCTAAGTCCTGGCGATCCTTGGGGCTTCAGGCAGAAGCTCGAGTTTTCGGATAACGGGCCGGGCTTCCTATCCTCCTCGATCCTGGCGCTCCAGCCGGCGGAGGGGCTCGACCTGCTCGCGACCTTCAACTACCGCCGCGCAGAAGAGATCAAGGATGGTGATGGCGACGCGCTACCAGGAAGCGATTTCGAAGCGCCCTCTTATCTGATCAAAGGGTCTTACGCCTTCGGCACGGACCGCGCGCAGGAGATCAGCCTCTCCTTCCAGCGCTGGACCTATGATGACAGCGACACGACGCTGACCCAGACCGAGACCTCGCCCGTCTTCGGCGATATCGACCGCGAGATCACCGATACAACCGCGATCGGGAAATACAGCTTCACCCCGCAGGACAATGATCTGATCGATCTGGAGATCACGGTCTCGTACTCGGAATCAGAGAACGTCCAAGAAAACGCGTCGCAAGAGGGTGCATTCGGCGGCAGCTCCCTCTTCCAAGATACGACATATGCCTACGAGTTCATCGAGGGCCGCATTGAAAACACCTCTCTCTGGGAAGGCGAGCGGTGGGAAAACTATCTGACGCTTGGCGTTCAGCTCCAGCTGCAAGAACGAACGGCGGATGCAATCTCCGAGGGTTTTCCGCCCGGCCCCACCAGCGTTCCGGCCGGCGAATTAGAAGGCATCGCCTTCCATCCGGGCGGCGAGAGCGAGCTTTGGGGCTTCTATCTGCAAAACGAATTTATCTGGAACGAAAAACTTACCCTGATTCCGGGCATTCGCTTCGATACCCGCACCCTTGAGGCCGGGCCCTTGGTGACCGGCAACCCGGCGGACAGTTCGGATGACGCGATCTCACCGAAGCTGGCGGCATTGTATCAGGTGAACGACGCCTTCGGGCTGCTAGGCTCCATAGCCTACACCGAGCGCCTCCCGGTCATCGACGAGATATTCGATGGGCGTTCCGGCAATCCGCTCTTAGAACGCGAGACGGCACTAAACTATGAGGGCGGCTTTACCCTGAGCTTCGACGACGTCTTCACCAGCGGCGACGGTTTCAACGCCAAACTCGTCTATTTCTATAATGACGTCCAAGACCTGATCGAACGCGAAAACACAGCCTCGCCCTTCTTCAATGTCGGCGAGGCGGAGATCCAGGGCCTGGAGGTCGAAGCCTCCTACGATAGTCGGTTCTGGTTCGCCCGGCTCGCTTATTCCCGCATCCGGGGCGAGGGCCGCGAGAGTCCCGGCGATCCGGTGGAGCCGCTGCTATCGATACCGGCGGATGAGGTCGTGGTGACTCTCGGCGGGCGGCTGCCAAGCCGGGGGCTTGATGGTGGCATCCGCTTCCTAGGGGCGTTCGAGCAAGATCGGGTGCCGACCGGAGAGCCGACCACCGATGGCTATGGCGTGGTCGACCTCTTTGGCAGTTGGAAGTCGAATGATGGCCCGCTCGAAGGTCTGATCGTCCGCTTGGGGGCTGAGAACGTCTTCGACAAGCTGTATCGCGAGGCGCTCTCCACGAACCTCGTCGGCGATAATGCGAAGGGCCGGACGCTGAAGCTGACCTTGACCTACCAATTCTGATGGTTTCTGTGCAGAGTGATTAAATGAATGAGAATGCGACGCAGACTCAGATAGGATCAAACCCTGATCTAGCCATGCCTCAGGCTACTATCGGAGAGATGGAGGGCGAAGCCGGGGCGAGCGCGGGGGCCGACGTACTCGCCCCGCTCGATGTCGCGGCAACAGACCTTGCCTCGGTGGACGGATTGGAGAGCGCTCAAGCCGGCGGCGTGGGCGCACAAGCGCTTGAGTTGCTGACAGTGGGCGGTCCCGTGGTCATCATTCTGCTCGGCCTTTCAATAATCGCGCTAGCAGCCGCCTTGGCCAAGAGCATCCAGTTCATCCGTGCCGGTGCCTGGCGCACCGCTCCATCCGTGACGGCCGCGCACCAGTTCCGAATGGGAAACCGGGCAGAAGCGATCACTGCCGCCGAAGCAGCGCCGGGATTGCCCGGCGCGGTTGTGCGGGCCGCCCTAGCGGCCACCACGCGTTCCAATGGTGTCACGGAGCGAGAAGCCGTTGAGCGACTCGCCGCCGACGGCCTGGAAGACCTCGCCTCGCAGATGCGGTTGCTCGAAGTGATCGCCTCGCTCTCGCCGCTGCTCGGGCTCTTCGGCACGGTCCTCGGCATGATCGAAGCGTTTCAGGCGCTGCAATCCAGCGGTGCCAATGTCGATCCGGCGATCCTCTCCGGCGGTATCTGGGTCGCTCTGCTGACCACCGCAGTGGGGTTGGCGGTTGCAATGCCGACCGCGGCGGCGTTGGCCGTCTTCGAACGCTCGCTCGACCGGCTACGCTACGATCTGGATAGCATGATCTGCCATGTCTTCACGGCGAGCGAAGCGCGGGCAGACGCGATGGAGACCTCCGCGCATCCGGCAATCGCCCAAGCCGCTGAGTAATCACATTGCGTTCGACGGCCTTGCAGCGACCGAT
>CAZPBH010000017.1:12563-13442 GCA_964584645.1 uncultured Rhodospirillales bacterium
TACGGCGCCGGCGGGCGGTGATCAGTCTGACCCCGCTGATCGATGTCGTCTTTATCTTGCTCGTCTTCTTCATGCTGGCGAGCAGCCTGGCCGACTACCGCAGCTTGCCGCTCGGGGCGGGCATCGCGGGCGAGATGGCGGAAGAGGATGATCGCCGCCCCATCGTGATCGCACTGACCGATGCTGGCGGGCTCACCCTAGATGGTGACGCCGCCACGGAACACGACTTGGCCGATCGCGTCCGTCAACTCAGCGGCCAGGCAGATCGCGGGCCGATCATCCTGCGCGCAGCCGAAACGAGTACGGTTGGGGACTTGGTCGGTGTCATGGATCGGCTGGGTCGCGCCGGGATCGGTGGCGTGGCACTCGCCCCATCCGAGGCGGGGCGGGCATCGGCGGAGGCGCTGTTCGATGCCGATTGAGCCGCTTAGGCGCGCCGCCGAGGATACGGATAGCCGCATCTTACCCCTGATCAATGTCGTCTTTCTGCTGCTCATCTTCTTTATGATCGCCGGCACATTGACCGCCCGCGCGCCCTTCGAGCTGGTTTTGCCAGAAGCCCAGAACGCGGCGGCGCCGACGGAGGATGCGCAAACCCTATGGATCGCAGCGGATGGTCGGATCGCCTTGGGTCAAGACGTCATCCCGCCGGACATGCTGCGCATAAGGCTCAGTGATGCGCCTCCCATGGCGATGCGGTTGGAAGCGGATGCGGCCGCCCCGGCCGATCTGCTCGTCGCCACAGTCGCCGTGCTGAATGCCGCGGGTGTCGAGACAGTCGATATTGTCACCCTCGCGGGAGAGCGCGCTGCGGGAGAGAGCGCGGCGGTACGGGGGGGGCCATGAGCGTCGCCCTGGCACCGACGCGGATCGGGCGCG
>CAZPBH010000017.1:13452-15915 GCA_964584645.1 uncultured Rhodospirillales bacterium
ATGGCCATCGGCATGGCCCTTGCTTTGCTGATCCATGGCCTCGCGGTCTGGTTGATCTTGCGGCAACCGGCGCCCAGCGGCGGGGCTTCAGGCGGGATGGGCAGCTATGCGCTGACCCTAAGCCTGTCTGGCCCGGAGGGGCCCGCCACCGACGCGCCGGTGGCAGACCAACCGGCAGAGCCAGTGCCCGTGCCGGACCCCATTTCACCGGTCGAGCCGGTGGCACCGGAGCCGGTCGCCCCAATGATCCGCAGCGATCAGGCAGCCACCATCCGCCAGGTTGAACCGGTCGAAGAGAGGCCTGAGCCCGACGTTGAGCCGGAGCCCGTCGCCGAACCGACCGTCATCGAGCCGCCCCCCGTTATCGAGCGGGCCCAAACACTTCAAGAAGAACCCCGGCCCGTCGAAGACCGCGCGCCGGCGCAGTCCGCACAGCCTGCCTCTGGTGAGGTCGGCGGTCCGGCCGACGTTAGTACTGCCCACGCCTTGCCGCAGGGTGCGGGCGGTGGTGCTGTCGCCGGTGACGGTGGACGCAGCGGCGGGGTTGGTAGTGCCGGCAACGGCCAGTCAAGCTATGCTGAGCAACTGCAAGCCTGGTTGGAGCAGCACAAGACCTATCCGCGCCGTTCCAGGCGTCGCGGCGAAGAAGGGGTCGTCATGGTCCGCTTCACGATCGACCGCGCGGGCTATGTTCTAGAGCGGAGCATCGTTCGTAGATCGGGTTTCCGGGCCTTAGACGAGGAAGCGCTGGCGATGCTCGATCGAGCCAGCCCGCTGCCGGAGATGCCAAACGACATCGCCGGCACGCGCATGACGATCACCACACCCGTCGAGTTCACCATCTATTGAGCACCGCGCCGCCGCCAATTCGATCAACTCCGCTCGCGACCGCCGCACAGCGCAACGGCGCGGATATCAGCCTGACGCCGCTGATCGATATGGTCTTCGTTCTGCTGATCTTCTTCATGCTGGCCGGAACATTGGTCGCTGCCCCGCCCTTCGCGATCGACCTGCCCATTTCGGCTAGCGGCCGCCCGGCCGAACCGGCGCCGACCCTTGGCATTGCCGCCGATGGACGCCTCGCCTGGCGCGGCGCCCTGATCACCCCCGAAGCGCTCGCCACCAGGCTCGCTGTGCGAGACCTCCCGGCGCTCATCCGTGTGGAAGCCGACACCGAAGCGCCTGCAGATAGGCTCATTCAGGCCCTCGCCGACCTCCAAGCCTCAGGCGCAAAGCATGTCGCCCTCGGCACCTTGAGCGCCGACCGCAGACCCTAGAGGCTGATCCCATCTGGTTGATTCGCTTGGGATTCCCGCATCGGCCTTTGTCTGATTCAAACTGTCTGCCAGAGGCAGGAGGCCGGCAGGCATGTCGAAGGCTCTTGACGTGAGCCCCTGGATTTCGCCCAGGAATGAGTAGAGTCCGTTACCTCTAGGAGACGAACGATGAAGGCATCCAATCGGCGGCGATTGGTCCCCATGAAATGGCGCTCATCCAATCCGCGCAGGGTTGGTCAGGGGTCTCGGGGGCAGGAGCGCCCATGAGGCGAAGGGGTGCAGGGGAGAGCGACATCTCCCCTGGTCGTCAGCCGATGGCGAAACAGCGGTCGTGGGTATCGGGTCGCGGCAGAACTGATCGGCATCCAATCCGCGGAGGGTTGGTCCAGGTTTCCAAAGGGCTCGGATAGGTTCTTTGGTCGTGATCAATCGGCGAAACGATTGCATGGCTCGGGCGCAGGGCCGCGCTTTGACCCGGATCGACTGCCAGCGGGCAGACGCGATCCGACTGGCAAAGCGGGGTCCCGGATCAGGCAGAGCCATACGAAGCAGCCCTCTGGGCTGTTCGCGAAACAACGTGAAGCGAACAATGCCGTTGGCATTGCTTCGCGCCGGGGGGATGCAACGGGGGCGCGCAGACACGCAGTGTCGGAGCGGGCCCCCTTGCCAAGATAGCGTTGTAGTACAACGCACATCTTGCGGTTCGTGTTAACTGATCTTCCAGGTGCCAAAAGAAGGCTTTTGGGCTTCCAGCACCACAGTCCACATGACACACCGGTAACGATGGTGACGCAGCTACCAAACCAGGACAAGGTCGGAGATGGCGCCGATATTTTGCTCTCCAATACGCCAGAAACCGTTCAGTATCTGGCCGGTGCCGTCGCGGATTTCCTAGCCCAAAGCCATTATCATCGCAAACGCTGGTCGAAGCGCAATCTGGCGCTGGAAATCGCGAGCACCGATCCGTTCGGGCGCGACCTGAGCGACACGACGCTAGGGCGTTTTCTCGACCCTCGTTCTAAGCAGCAGCCAAGCGACGATACCGTCGACATGATCGGGCGTTTTCTTTTGCGAAACGGGTGGGCTTCTGAGCGCGAGTTGAGGCTTATTGATGCCGTGCCGAATGTGCGCCTCGTGACCGCGCTGGCGGGTTTCTTCGCCGTGCCCGAGACACGCGCGCAAGCCG
>CAZPBH010000018.1:0-15294 GCA_964584645.1 uncultured Rhodospirillales bacterium
GGGCCAGCTCGGTGGCCGTGGTGCGTACAGCCTCGCGCTCCGGCGCCGGCAGGGGCGCCGGTTCTGTGCCGGGCGTGAGGGTCATCTCGCTGGCAAGCTGGCGGGCGAGCGGCAGGACGCTCCGATAAAGGTCGAGCGAGCGCTGGCTGGCCGCCTCGCCGCGCTCGCGGAAATCCTGCGCCGGGATGAGGACAAGCTGCACCAGCACAACAAGGCCGACCAGAAGGGCCGCCAGCAGCAACAGGGCGCGCTCCTGCGCGCTGCGCCCCTGCCACCAGCGGCCGAGAGCTGCGCGGTTCAAGGTCGCCCCCCCGTGACCGTCCGCGAGATCCTCACACGGCTGACGATCTGCCCGCGCTCCTGCCGGGCTCCCTGATCGTCCAGCACCCCGCCGGCCTGCCTGATGGCAGCGGCCAGAAGGGTCAGGTCGGCGAAGGCCGCAAGGGCGATCTCCGCGTCCAGCGATCCGGTCTGCCGGTCATAGCGCAGGCTCTGCACTTCGGCTGCCGGAAGGTCGTCGAGCGCCCGATCAAGCAGGGCCGTCAGGCCAAGAAACCCTGAGGCTGAACCTGTGCCGGCAGTCTGAACGCGGCCCTCGACCGCCTGACGGAGCTGACGGGCCGGATCGACGATCATCGTCCCTTCGGGCAGGACCGCCTCGGCGGCATCCTGGGCCGCCCGGTAATAATGATCGTCGAGCGCCCGCAGGTGCAGGCCCTCCCCCAGCGTTGCTGCCAGCCAGAGCAGAAGCGCCGTCCCTGCCAGCCCGGCCACGCGCAGCGCCGGTCGCGTCAGATCCGCCTTCCCTGACAGGCGCGGGCGGTAACGCCCCTGCAACAGCGACAGCCCCTCATGCTGCACCGCGCGGGCTGCGAGATCCCCTCGGTCGAGCCTTGGCAGCGAGGCCGGCGCCTCGGGCAAGGCCTGCAGCAGATCGCGTTCAAGCGCGAAACCGGTGCCATCGCCGCGCCGGACCAGGGCAATCTCGTCCAGCCGAGCGCTGCTTTCCGGGGGCAGGCACAGATATGCTGGCACCAGCATGCGCGGCCTCAGACCTGCGGCTTCAAGAGCCCGCATCCAGGCTTCCATCCGGCTGTCATCGACGATGGCGACGGCTCGTTCTCCTGAAGCCATGGGCGGCCCAAGGGCCACGTGCAGGGTCTCCGGATCGCTCGCGAGATCGTCCTCCAAGGCATAGGCCGCGGCCATGCGGGTGCGCTCCTCGGCACGCCCCGGCAGGCGCAGGGTCCGCATCAGCACCGTCGTTCCGGTCACGATGGCGGTCACATGGCCGGCTGCGGCCGCCGCCTCGGCGAGCGGGATCGGGCGCACCTGCCCGTCGCCGGCGACCGCGTAGCAATCCAGACCGGTCGGGTCGTCATCATCGAGAAAACAGGCGAGGTTCATGATCCTGCCGGCCAGCCAAAAGATCGGCGCACGACCCGGAAGGTGCCGCCGCCCGCGGCGGCAAGCAAGCTCTGCATGGCGAGCGTGACCGACCCCAGTCGGACCTCGACCAGCAGGTCAAGATACCGGCTGGAAAGCACCGGCTGGGCGCGCACGGCCTCGTCCGGCGCCACCTCGGCGAGGCCCGGCAACTCCCAGAAGGCCTCGATCTCCGTGAACCCACCTACCGGGCGTGAAGCGATCACATCACCGGCTTCGGGAAGCGACAGCGCCCCTGCGGTCAGGGCCACGAGCAGCGGGGCGTCGGCGGGGCGGAGCGCGTTGAGGTTGATCGGGCTGAGGCCGGTTTCGGGCAGCGCGCACAGCAGCGGGCGCAGTCGTCGCAATTCCTCCAGCCCGAACCCCGCCACGACGGCCAGTTCGCTGATATCGGCCATGAGGGTGTTGCCGGCGCGATGGGGTGGGTCGCGGGTCATGTAGGTGGCATCCTCGGCGCCGCCGGATCCGGGCCTCGTATCGCTGTCGATCCAGTCAACGAGGCTGGCGGCCAGAGTTGCAGCCTCGCCCGGGGCCATCCCGAGGCTCTCCAGCAGGGCCTCGAACTGGCGCAGGGCGAGGGCATCACCCTGCCAGCCCTCGCCGTCAGGACGCACGAGGCTGTTGACGTTGAAGCAGCGGTCAGCCGCGCGCAGGCGCAGCCACATGACACCGCCGTCGAGAGCCAGGCTCAGCCCCGGTGCCTCCCACGACGCGGGCGGCACGAAGACCGGCGGGCCTTCCGCGCGCAGGCGATCCACCACGATACGCGCATAGCTCTCCGCCCCTCGGGCCATCCATGTTGCCTGCACCCGCTCACGCAGATGGGCGGAGCGCACCGCATCGAAACGCACTGCCTCCGCGATCTGCAGCGACAGGACAGCCAGGGTGGCGATCAGCAGCAGGGCTGCGATCAGGGCGGCACCCCTTTCCGGGTCGTGGCGCGGGGCATTCATGAGGCAGCCGCCAGGAAGAGATGATCGATCCGGCCCAGCCGCGAGATCTCGAGGGTGAGACGGACCGCTTGCGGCAACCGGGCATCGGGCGGCGGACCGGCCAGCCAGCCCGGCTGCCATTGCCCACCGCCGAAGAACGCGACTTCGCTCAACTCGACCTCGCGCAGCAGCACGCGGTCGGTGGGCTCGAGCCCCGGTGCGGGATCGAGCAGCGCCCGGCTCTGACGGATCAGCTGCCCGTCCTCGATCCTGTAGCTGACATGTTGCAGCGTGCTGCGGCGCTGGGCATCGCCCGGATTGGCCCAGCCATGCCGCACGAAGGTCAGGAACGGCTCGCCTTCGAGCGCCCTGCCACCCTCAAAGCTGATCATCGGCTGATCACCGGCTGCGCCGCGCGCCGGCCGGGCGGCCAGCTGGGCGATATCCTCGCGCAGGATCGCGCGGGCCAGCTGCAGGGCCCGCAGCTCGGCCGAGCGCGCATCCAGAACGGCTCGGCCGTCAACACCGGCCTGGATCAGCGTGACACCCAGCAGCGCCACAAGCGCAAAGATGCCAAGGGCGACAAGGACCTCGATCAGCGAGAAGCCGCCGCGGCCGTTGGGTCGGGGAAGCATGCTTCCGGTCATGGTGCCCGAAAGGCCGTCAGACTGGCCAGCACCTGATCCTCATTGCCGGCACGGATATCGACCCGAAGCTCCCGCAAGGCCGGATCGACCGTCTCGGCCACCCGAACCTCATAGCGCCACAACATACCGCCCAGCCGCTCGGTCCCCTGGGTGATACCGATCGGCGGCACGGCACCCAGGGCGAGCTCGACCATGCGGTTCTCGGCCAGGACATCGGCCAGCATGCGTTTCTCCAGCACGGCCAGAGTGCGGGCACTGTCCCCCTGAACGCTCAGAAAGGCTGCCGCAGTGAGCCCGATCAGCCCGATGGCCACCACCACTTCGAGCAGCGAGAAGCCGGCAGCGCGGCCTTTGGAACGGTCCTCAGCCATCGCCGGTCGTGTCCATGCGCAGACTGCCGTCAGCGCCGATGCGGATCGTGGCTGTGCCGGTGCCGCCAAGCAGGCGCAGCACCGTCGGCTCGGCACTGCCGAAGGGTTCAAAGATGAGTGCGGGCATCGCATCCGCCTCTTCGGTGTCGAGGCGCACATCGAGCCCCAGCCGTTCGACTTCGACCGCCACGCCCTCGGCCCAGCGCCCGGCGCCGAGCGGGGTGGAGCCGGTGAGCGGGAGCCAGCGCCCGCGCCGCGCGATCCGGAAATCATAGCCGCGCTGATCGATGAGGACACCCACCGGGGCGCCTTGGGCGATGCTCGTCCGTGCAGCCTCGGCCAGCTTGCCGGTGAGACGGGCGGCCTCGCGCTCGAAGGCCGGGGGTTCAGGTGGCATGGCCTGGACCACGGCCCAGCCCGCCAGCGCCAGCACCGCCATCACCGCCAGAACCTCGATCAGCGAGAAGCCGTCCGGGCGGCGCAATGGGGGTGCGCCTTGCGTGGGCGGGGTCCGGGTCATACGCGCCGCAATTCAGCCTTCGGCCTGCCAGTTACCGATATCGGCCGCCTCCCCCTCGCCGCCGATGCGGCCATCCGCGCCGAGCGAAAACACCTCGAAGGCGGCCCGTTCGCCGGGATGGAGATACTGGTAAGGGCGGCCCCAGGGGTCTTCCGGCAACCGACGGATATAGCCGCCAGGCTGGTACCGCTCGGGCGAGGCCAGATCGTCCGGCGCTTCGAGCAGGGCCTGCAGCCCCTGTTCGGTGCTGGGATAGGTCCGCAGATCGAGGCGATACAGCTCCAGCGCCTGCTCCAGTGTACGGATATCCGCCCGCGCCTTTTCGCGCATGGCCTTGTCCTGGCTCGGCAGGACATTGACCATCACCACGGTCGCCAGCAGGCCGATGATGAAGATGACCACCATGACCTCGAGCAGCGAGAAGCCGCTCTGGCGGGGCGGGCGCGAAAACGGGCGTCGGTTCATGGCAGGGCCAGCGTGTTGAGGTTGACGATGGGCAGCAGGATCGCGAGCACGATGCTGGCGACGATCCCGCCCATGACGAGAATGATTGCTGGCTCCAGCAGCGCCAGCAGGGTATCGACCGTGGCGTTGAACTGGGCTTCGAGGTAGTCGGCGGCCTTCTCCAGCATCTCGGTCAGCCGGCCGCTCTGTTCACCGGAAGCCGCCATGAAGGTCACGAGCGGGGGAAAAAGATCGGCGCGGTCGAGGGCGGCGGACAGGGCACTGCCTTCGCGCACCGACGAGGTGACATCCTCCAGCCGTTCGCCGATCACGATGTTGGTCGCCGTCGCCGAGGCCGCACCAAGGGCGTCGACAAGCGGCGCCCCGCTTCCGGCCAGAATGGCAAGGGTGCGGACCG
This sequence comes from uncultured Rhodospirillales bacterium, assembly GCA_964584645.1. Classification (GTDB taxonomy): domain Bacteria; phylum Pseudomonadota; class Alphaproteobacteria; order CAZPBH01; family CAZPBH01; genus CAZPBH01. Next base: position 4,779 of record CAZPBH010000018.1, read on the forward strand.
TCCGGGCCGCGGCCAGATGGACAACAAGACGACCAAGAAGCGGCAGGCGCAGCAGAAGGGCATCGATCCCCCTTCGGACGCCTGCGCGCCGCAGCGCAAATGGCGAGCCGATCAGCCCGGCCAGCAGGGCCAGCAGCACCCAAGGGCCGAAATCGCGCACCGCCTCGGATGTCGCGATGACCACGCGGGTCAGCATCGGCAGGTCGCGGCCGAGCGTGTCGAACTGGGCGACAAGCCGGGGCACGACGAAGGCCATCAAGGCTGCAACGATCCCAAATGCGGTGAGCGCGAGGACAGCCGGGTAGATCAGGGCCCCCTGCACTTTCCGCCCCAGAGCAGCACCCCGCTCGAGCTGATCGGCCAGCCTTTCGAGCACGGGTCCGAGACGACCCGAGGCCTCGCCCGTTGCGACCATGGCGCGGTAGACGGGCGAGAAGCTGCCGGGAAAATGGCCGAGCGCCTCGGCGAACCGCCCGCCCTCCATGATCCGGGCCCGGACCGCCAGCAGGATACGTCGGCTCGGGCCGTGATCGGCCTGATGGGCGATGGTGTTCAGGGCCTGCTCGACCGGGGTCGCGGCATCGATCAGGGTGGCGAGCTGGCGGGTCAGCAGCGCCCGCCGGCCGGCCGGAATGCCGCGCGCGGGGAGGCGCGGCTGCCAGTCTCTCGCCTTCCCGGCCCGCGATCGCCGCCCCTCATGGGCGTTCACCTCGGCGGGTGCGACCCGCACCGGCACGAGTTGACGACGGCGCAGTTCCCTGCGCGCAAGCGGCGCATTGTCGGCGCTCAGGACGCCGCGCTGCGCCCGCCCCGTCGCGTCCAGCGCCTCGAACTCAAAGGCCGCCATCGCTGTCCCCGTCCCGGGAGGTGGAGGTCCGGGCAACCCGCATCACCTCGGCAAGGGTTGTACGGCCCTGTGCCACGAGCTCAAGCCCCGCATCCAGCAGCCGGCCACCGGCACGATCCCCGCCATGGGCGACGCGCGCCAGTTCATGCTCGCCCGCATCGTCGTGGATGAGCCGGCGCAGGTCATCCTCCACCCTGACCAGCTCGTAAAGCCCGATCCGGCCGGCATAGCCCGTATGCCCGCATGCCTCGCATCCCACCGCCGTCCAGCCGAGCGGGATCGCCTGCCCCTTGCGGCCCAGCAAGTCGGCCAGCCCCGGCTCGGGCGGGGCTGGCTGCTTGCAGGCAGGGCAGAGCCGGCGGACGAGCCGCTGCGCCAGCACCAGCCGCATGGTCGAGGCAAGCAGGAAGGACGGCACCCCCATGTCCCGCAGCCGCGTGATCGCCGAGACCGCATCATTGGTGTGCACGGTCGACAGCACGAGATGGCCCGTGAGGCTCGCCTGAACGGCGATCTGAGCGGTCTCGAGATCGCGGATCTCGCCGACCATCACGACATCCGGGTCCTGCCGCAGGATCGCCCGCAGCCCGGCGGCGAAGGTGAGGCCGACCCTCGGGTTGACCTGGGTCTGGCCGATCCCCTCCACCGCATATTCGATCGGGTCCTCGACCGTCAGGATGTTGCGGCTGGAATCGTTGAGCAGCGTGAGCGCCGCATAGAGTGTCGTCGTCTTGCCGCTGCCGGTGGGGCCGGTGACGAGGATGATGCCGTTCGGCTCGGCCAGCCCCTCGCGAAACCGGGCGAGCATCGCGGGATCCATGCCCAGCTGGTCGAGGTCGAGCTGAGCCTGTTCCTTGTCGAGCAGGCGCAGCACCACCCGCTCCCCATGGCGGGCCGGCAGGGTCGCGACCCGGACATCGAGGCTCCGCCCGCCGAGGGCCAGCGAGATCCGGCCGTCCTGCGGCAGGCGCCGCTCGGAGATGTCGAGGCGGGCCATGACCTTGACCCGGGAGACGAGCGCAGGGGCCAGCCGCTGCGGCAGGCTCAGCACTTCCTGCATCACGCCGTCGATTCGCAGGCGGACCGAAAGGCGCTTCTCGAATGGCTCGAGATGGATGTCCGAGGCGCGCCGCCGGGCAGCCTCGGCGATCAGCCCGTTGAGCAGCCGGATCACCGGCGCATCATCGCTCGCATCCAGCAGATCCGCGGTTTCGGGCATCCCGTCCAGCAGGCTGTGAAGATCGCCGGCACCCTCGAAGGCATCCTCAAGCGCGCCCGTCTGGATGCCGTCGAGCGCATAGCTCTGCGCCAGCGCGCGTTCGAATTCTGCCGCGTCCAGCTTCGCGAGGACAAGGGGCCGACCGAGAAACCGCCGTGCCTCGATCAGTGCCGTGGCATCGGCATCGGGGCGCATGCCGACCCGGGCGTGATCGCCGCATTCCAGAACCACGAGCCCCTTTTCGCGCGCGAACAGATAGCCGAAGCGCGGCCGCTCGGCCTCAAGCACCTCCGGCGCCGGCAGGGGAGCCCGATCATCCTTCGGCACAAGGTGGGGCCTCACATTCACGGTGTCGTCTCGCGCCCGCCCGTATCGCCCGGCTGGGAGAGATACTCGCGCGCCACACGCTCGAGGCTGGGGACCGCACCGGTGCCGGAGAGGGTCTGCTCGCGCCGGATGTAGTCGTACTTGCGGTCGGTGACGCCGCGCAGATCATCCCGGCTGCGCGCTATCGTCGGCCGCAGGAAGACCATCAGGTTGGTCTTGGTCCGCGACCGGCTCTCGCTGCGGAACAGGTTGCCAAGACCGGGAATGTCGCCCAGCAACGGCACCTTCTGCAGCGATATCTGCTCATCCTCCTCGATCAGGCCGCCGAGCACGACGATCTCGCCATCATCGACGACGACGGTCGTCTCGATCTCGCGCTTGTTGGTAATCAGCTCCTGGATCGTGGCGCTGACCGGCCCGACGAGGCTGGACACCTCCTGACGGATGAACAGGCGGATGGCATCGCCTTCGCTGATCTGCGGCCGCACCTCCAGCTCGACCCCGACATCCTGACGTTCCACCGTGCGGAACGGGTTGACGTTGTCGCCGCCGAGAACCTCCCCCGTGGTGATCGGGATCTCCTGGCCAACGAGGATCTTGGCGGCCTCGTTGTCCATGGTCATCAGCGAAGGCGTGGAGAGCACGTTCGAGCCGGTATCCTCGGCTAGCGCGTTCAGGATCACCCCGAACAGCGTACCCTCATCGGTGATGCCGGCACCCCCGGCAGCAAACCCATCGACGCCCAGGATCGAGTTCAGCGCCACCGAGCGCAGATTGTCGAAGGCGGCATCGTCATCCCCGTCGCCGCCCAGCGTATCGCTGTCGATCAGCGCGCCGGTGGCAGCCAGGATATTGGGCGCGGAGCTGCTGAAATTGGTGACGCTGAAGGGGATCGTGCCCTCCGTGCCGCCAAGGACGTATTGCAGGCCAAGCTGGCGCGCTGCCGTGTCGGAAACCTCGACGATGATGGCCTCGACCAGCACCTGGGGGCGCCGGATATCGAGCTGTTCGATCACGCGCTGCAGCTCCTGCTGCAATGTCGGCCCGGCGCTGATCACCACGGCGTTGGTCGCCCGGTGCACGGCAATGCTCGCACGCGCCTCGCCGCGCGGACCGCCCTCGCCCGCCCCCGGCGCCTGCAGGTCGATGAGGCTGCGGCTCACCTGTTCCAGGATCGGCAGCAGGTCCTCGGCCAGCGCATGGCGCAGCGGATAGACCCGGATATCGCCCTGCGTGCGGGTCTCCAGGTCGAGCTCCTCGATCACCGGCACGAGCCGGGCCAGCTCCTCGGCCGGGCCGCGCAGGATGATCGCGTTGCTGCTCTCTGCCGCCACCACCTGGGCACCGCGGCCGTCCTGACGCTCGGGCCCGTCGAGCAGGTCGTCGAGAATGCGGGCCATCTCGCGGGCACTGACATGGCTGAGGGCGACGGTGCGCACCGAACGGGTATCGACGTCGATGCGCGCGATGATCTCGCGCACACGGGGCATGTTGCTGGCGTAATCGACGACAATCAGCACATCGCTGCCCCGGCTCGCGACCACCCGGCCATCGGGGTCGATGACCGGCTTGACCATGTTCGACACCTCGACCGGATCGGCCTCGGCAAGCCGGAACACCTCGGTCACGAACTGCGCGCCTCCGGCCGAGGCAACCGTCTCCTGAGCAGCGTTCTCGATCGGCACGACCCGCCAGACGCCACCGGCGGTCGGCACGGCCGTGAAGCCATGTACCCGCAGGGTCGAAAGAAAGACCTCGAACACCGCTTCCGGCGGCAGGGCGCTGCGCGAGATCACGGTCACCCGGCCCTGCACGCGAGGATCGACGATGAAGCTGCGCCCGGTCAGCATCGCCACATCCTCGATGAACGCCTGGATCTCGGCCTCGCGGAGGTTCAGCACCTGGGCGTCCTGCGCCGATGTGTCGGTCTCGGTCATCTGGGCCAGCACGGCCTTGCCGGGCGCGCACAGCAGGGCGGCGACGAGCATCAGCGACCGGCACTTCAGGGCTGTCCGTTCAGTCAAGACGCACATTCAGGCGCAAGGCACGCCCGTCCCTCACCACATCCAGCATCACATCCTCCCGGCCCCTCAGGCTGTCGCCGAGCCGGACCATGGCATCGGCGCCGGTCAGGGCCACGCCGTCGACCGCCCGTACAATATCACCATCGCGCAGCCCGTCCTCTCCGGAGGCCATGTCATCACCGAGGCCGGCCACACGCACACCCGCCACACGGCCGCCCTCGAGGACCGGCGTCAGGCGCACCTCCATGAATGACACGGCCGACCCGCCACGATCCGGCGCAGGCGCCTGCGGGGCAGAGCTGGGCCTTTCCTCGCCGGGGAAAGGCAGGGTCCGCTCCCGGTCCGCGGCTTCCTCATCGAGATAGAGACTTTCCCGCCGTCCATCCGCGCGCTCGATCAGCACATGGCCCGGGAAGACCGCAGCCAGCGTCACATCGCGGACGAGGTTTTCGCCGGGCCGGAAGGCGCGTTGCGAACCGTCGGGCAGGCGGATGATCGCCGTCCCGCCTTCACTGGCGGCGGTTGCACGCACACCATAGAGCGTGAGGTCGAGAGCCGTCTCGGGTGCGGCTGCCTCGAGCGCTGGCGTTCCCTCGACCGCGAGCCGCCGCCGGAAAGGATTGGCAGCGGATGCCGCCGGCATCTCCATGCCGGGAGTTGGCGGCAGGGGTGCACGCAGCGCCTGCTCGTGCGGCAATGGCGGCAGCGGCGTCAGCAGCACCCACAGCAGCCCTACCGCACTCCATGCCATGAGGATGACGAGGATGACCTCGATGATCCCGAGGGCAAGAGATGGAAACCGTGCCTGCAGGGCCGCCAGCTGCGGCCCTGCCCGAACGGCTTCAGAAACGCGCACGAATGCCGAAGGGGAAGGTCCGGCCGAGGTCGTATTGTTCGGCGGTGCGCCCGCCCTGGGTGATGGTGAAGTCATCGTTCAGCAGGTTCCGTGCCTCGAAGCTGAACTCCCAATCCGCATCAAACATGGTGACTTCACGGGCATATACGAAGTCGAGCAGGACCGGCGGTTCCTCGATGAAGTTGGGTTGCCCCTGGATACCGACATCCTGAATGCGGTCGCTGGTGTAGTTGAGCAGCAGGAAGGCCCGCTCGCGCGCCTCGAAATCCTCATAGCCGAACTCGAAGTTGAGCAGAATATCCGACTGGCCCTGAAGCCGCCGAACGTCGTCGGTCTGCACGAAGGTCGGATCATCGGGCAGGGTGATCTCCGAGTCGATATAGGTGAAGTTGGCCTTGGTGATGAAATCCTTCGACTGCAGCCATTCCACGTCGAACCAGTCGCGAACCGGCACCTCGATCTCGATTTCCGCCTCGCCGCCCATCAGCTCGGCACTGTCGGCATTGTCGAACGTCCGCAGCGCCCCCTCACCGAACAGGCCCAGCACCTGTTCGATCGGGTTGGTGAACTCCTTGTAGAACAGCCCCAGGGTCAGGAACTGGTCCTGGGCGAAATACCATTCATAGCGCAGATCGTAATTGTCGACCTCGGCAATCTGCAGGCGCGGGTTACCGGCGACCAGAAAGTCGCGCTCCTGCGAGAGATAGAGGGCCGGCGAAACCTCGCGCAGGCTGGGTCGCGAGATCGTTTGCGAGAAGCCGGCACGGACCTGCTGGTTGGGCAGGAACTCCCAGGTCGCGGTGACCGCGGGCAGGAAGAACTCGCCATCGACGACCGTGGTGAGCGGATCGCCCGCCCGGGCGACGAGCTCGCCATCGATGCGCAGATCAGCCCGCGCGAAGCTTTGCACGATCTGCTCCGAGCTTTCGAAGCGCCCGCCCGCTGCAACGCGGAAGGTCGGTGTGATCTGGGCCTCGATCGCCCCATAGGCCTGGATGTATTCTTCCTCGGCCGTGAGCTGGTTGGAGGGGTCGGTGATCTCCCTCAGCCGGAACCCGTCCGGCCCGATATTCGCATCGGAGCAGACGATCTCCGGCACCCGGGTCAGCAGTTCCTGAAAGACGAGCGGGTTGGTGATCGCCGGGTTGTCGAAGGCAAAGGTCCGGCTGGTGGAATCCCGCTCGGTGTCGATGTAGGAAAAGCCGGTCTCCAGCGTCAGGCCGAAATTGTCGAAGTCGATCGGTTGCTCGAGGTCAAACCCGCCCTCGAAGCGGCTGTCATCGAGATCGTTGACCGTCGTGTTGACGCTGTCCGCCCGGTTGAACAGCCGGAAGACCTGATCGCCGACATCGTACTGGTAGGTGTATTCCCGCCGCAGCGGGACCTCGCGATCACCGGTCGAGGCCGAAAGCCGCCAGTTGATCAGGGTGTCATCGAAGCCATCGGCGTCGAGGAGCCGGACATAATGCTCACCGGCCAGAATGTTCACCCACAATTGCTGTTCGACCCAGTCGATGCGCGAGGCCTGCTCGACATCCTCGGGCCGTGCGGTGAACCGGCCCTGCTGGATGATGGCTTCGCGCGTCGATTCCCGCAGCAGCAAGGTGGTGTAGCTCAGGCTGTTGTTGTCATCGAATTCGAGCCCGAGCTGCAGCATCGAGTTGAGCGCGATGGTCCATTCGGTGCTCGAAAAGCCGCAATCCTCGGCGTCGATGCCAGCCACTTCCCGACAGCCCTCGGGGCTCAGGACCTCGTCGGGCTCGAGCGACCCGTCGCCCAGGATGGTGAAGGTGTTACGGATCCCGTCGCGCTGGAACCAGCTGCTGTCATATTCGGTGCTCAGCAACACACCCAGCCGCCATTCATTCGCGAGGTCAAAGCTGTCGCCATAGGTAAGGCCGAGGCCGACATCGGGCGGGTTCATCTCGCTGTCGATCGACCAGACATTCGGGAAGGCCTGCGCAGCCGCCTCCAGTTCGGAGGGGCTCAGCTCGCTCGCGTCCCGGCCCTCAAGCTGGGACGGCAGGTCGCGATAGCCGAAATCGACCCCCAGCCAGTCCCAGTTGCCGCCGACATAGCGGAGACCATCCTCGAAGGTGGAGGCGGTGTTGAACCCGGCCGAGGCCGACACTTCAAGGATACGCTCCTCCGGCGTGGTGCGCGTCCGCAAGGCGACGAGGCCCCCGCCGAAGTCGAGCGGATATTCGGGCGAATAGGTCTTCTGCACCAGCACGCCGGAGAGCAGCTGGTTGGGGAAGATATCAAGCGGCAACACGCGCTGGAGCGGGTCAACGCTGGGCAGCGAGACGCCGTTCAGCAGGGTCTGCGAGTAACGCTCGCCCAGCCCGCGCACATAGATGAACCCGCCATCGACAAGGCTGATCCCCGTCACCCGGCGCAGCGACAGGGCGATGTTGGCATCACCGGTGCGTTCCAGATCGTCGAGATCGAGGACGTTGGCGATTTCGGATGTGTCGCGTTTCTCCTGCGGCACGAAGGCACCCTGGACGACGATCTCCTCGACGGCCGGAGGCGGCGGCTCGGCCGGTTCGACCTGGGGAGGCGGCGGCTCCGGGGTTTCCGCCGCGGGGTCCTGGGCGAGCGCCGCCATCGGCAGCAGGCCCATGATCAGGGCGGGGGCGATCAGCGCCGAATGGCGCAGCAGGTTGTTCCGGAAGACGGAGTTCGGACGGTGCTTCATCGTGCAGGACCTTCGTACCGATGGACGCCCGGCCCGTCCCAACCCTGGGGAACGGACCGGTGCGCCGGATCTCATGGAGCGAAAGGCAGCGCGATGGCGATCCACCGCGCTGCCCCACGAACGCTTACGGGTTCAGCCAGACGGTCCAGCCGAGCGTCCAGTTGTTGGCCGCGCTCTGGACGGCGCCGATATAGTCCACCGCGTCGAAGAAACTGTCGACCTGGGCGGGGTTGGTGGCGGTCACACCGGCCTCGTTGGCGCCGTTGATGTAGGCCCGGGTGCCACCTGCCGGAGCCTGCAGCGAGGCCGCGCCAACGGTGTTGCCGGTCTGGGCGGCAATCCAGTCGGAGATGTCGAACGGGTCGCCCCCTTCCTCATCGAACACCGACGCCGCCTCACCACAATCGAACAGCGAGCTTTCGATCCGCAGGCTGCCCTGGTTGGGCGTCTGGGCATTGGCCTGGGCAAAGGTCGCGGCATCGTCGAGGTCGAAGCAGGCATCGCCGAACCCGTCGATCACGAAGTTCCAGAACCGGCCCGCCGTGCCCTCACGAAGCAGCATGCCGATATCGCCGACCGCCGGTTGCGCCCCGACAATCGTGGCATTGGCGATCTGCGGGCTGGAACGCGGAGTCCGGTCGTTGGCATCGTCGAGATTGTCGGCCTCGATCCCCTGGTCGGAGTTCGGCTGGTTCGGGTTCTGGACGATGACCACGAACTGGGCCTTGCCCTGCCAGCCATCGGTCCAGTCGAGGCTGTCATCATCAGCCCCGGTGATGACCAGATGCTTGGCATTCACCGTACCGCCGAAGAACTCGATCCCGTCATCGGCGCCGTTATGGGTCTGGAGGAAGTTCACCTCCGTGCCCGAACCGACCCCCTGGAAGGCAACCGCGTTCAGCTCGTCCTCACCGGTGATGATGTTGCCGGCGAACTTCACGACCAGATAGTTGATCCGGCCACTGCTGTCGGTCGGGTTGTTGCCGCCGAACGGCCCGCTGTCGCCCTCGCCCTGCTTTTCGCAGATGCCGCTGGAGCAGACATTGATCGGTGCCAGCCCGTTGATGACGAGCCCGCCCCACAGGCCGGTGGCCGAGTTGAGGCTTCGGACCTCGTCGTTGAAGGCCGTCATCGTCACCGGCGCGCTCTGCGTTCCGTTGACGAAGATGTCCGAGCCGCGCGTGACGATCAGCACCGCATCGGTGTTCTGGGCCTCGACAGTGACCCCGGCATCGATGGTCAGGGCCGCCGGCGTGCCACCCGTGCCATCGGCATTGGCGGGCTCACCGATCCGCACGCTGCCCTGCAGCAGATACTCCTGCCCCGCCGTCAGCCGCAGGTTTTGCGTGACGGTGCCGGAGATGATGCAGGTGCCCGACTGGTCCTGCGTCACATTGGGATGCTGCGGGCATCCAGCTGACCCCTGCAGGCCGAAGGTCCAGCCCACGGTCCAGTCGTTCTGCGCATTCTCGATCGCGCCGATATAGGTGACCGGCTCGAAAAAGGCATCGACCTGGGCAACGTTGGTGGCGGTGACGGCCGCCTCGGCCGGACCGTTGATCGTCCGCAACGGACCCTGGAGCGAGGTGCCGCCCACGACATTGTTGGGTTGGGCTGCGAACCAGTTCGAGATGTCGAAGGGATCAGTCGATTCCTCGTCGAACACGGTGGCCGCCGCGGTGCAGTCGAACAGCGAGCTCTGGATCGTCAGCTCACCCTGGGAGGGGGCCTGGGCGTTCGCCTGGGCGAAGGTCGCCGAATCGTCGATGTCGAAGCAGGCATCGCCGAAGCCATCGATCACGAAGTTGTAGAAGTCACCGGCCGTCCCTTCGCGCAGAAGCATGCCGATATCGCCAACCGCCGGCTGGGCCCCGATGATCGTTGCATTGGCGATCTGCGGGTTGGAGCGCGGGGTGCGGTCATTGGCGTCATCGAGATTGTCGGCCTCGATCCCCTGGTCGCCATTGGGCTGGTTGGGGTTCTGCACGATCAGGACAAACTGGGCCTTGCCCTGCCAGCCATCGGTCCAGTCCAGGCTGTCATCATCGGCACCGGTGATCACGATGTTCTTCGCCTCGGCCGTGCCGCCGAAGAACTCGACACCGTCATCGGCCCCGTTGTGGACCTGGATATGGTTGATCGTGGTGCCGCGGCCGACGCCCTGGAAGGCGATGCCGTTCAGTTCGTCCTCACCGGTGATGATGTTCCCGGCATATTTGACCACGACATATTCCAGCACGCCGCTGCTGTCGTTCGGATTGTCGCCGCCGAAAGGCCCGCTGTCGCCCTCGCCCTGCTTCTCGCAGATGCCGCTGGAGCAGACGTTGATGGGCGCCAGACCGTTGATGACCAGCCCGCCCCATTCACCCGTATTGGGATCGTTGGTGGCGAGGCCGTTGAAGACGGGGCGCTGCTGCAGACCGAATTCCGCGGCCCGGCCGACATCCTGCACACTCGTCAGGGTGATCGGGTTGCTGGCCGTTACGCGCGCCTCGATCCGTGAACCGCGGGTCACGACGAGCACCGCCTGCGGCGAGGTGCC
>CAZPBH010000019.1:0-15287 GCA_964584645.1 uncultured Rhodospirillales bacterium
ACATCATCGACACCCCGGGCCATGTCGACTTCACCATTGAGGTGGAGCGCTCGCTGCGCGTGCTCGATGGCGCGGTGGCCGTGTTCGATTCGGTCGCCGGGGTCGAGCCGCAGTCGGAGACCGTCTGGCGTCAGGCTGACAAGTACGGCGTGCCCCGCATGTGCTTCGTCAACAAGATGGACCGCATTGGCGCCGACTTCTATCGCTGTGTGGACATGATCGTTGATCGTCTGGGCGCCAAGCCGCTGGTGCTGACGCTGCCGATCGGCGCCGAAAGCGATTTCGTCGGTATTGTCGACCTGATCAATGATCGCGCGATCATCTGGAAGGATGAATCGCTGGGCGCGGAATTCGAGTATCGTCCGATCCCGGCCGACCTCGCCGAGCGCGCGGCGGAGTATCGCCACCAGCTTATCGAGACCGTCGTCGAGCAGGACGAAGAGGTCATGATGAGCTATCTCGATGGCGAGGAACCGGATGCGGCGACCCTGACGCGTCTTATCCGCAAGGGAACGATTGCAAGCGCCTTCGTGCCGGTCCTGTGCGGTTCCGCCTTCAAGAACAAGGGCGTTCAGCCGCTGCTCGACGCCGTCGTGGACTACATGCCCTCGCCCCTGGATGTGGGCAATGTAAAGGGTGTGAAGCTCGATGGCGAAACGGCCGACAGCCGGCCGCCGAGCCAGGACGCCCCTTTCTCCGGGCTCGCCTTCAAGATCATGAACGACCCGTTCGTGGGGTCGCTGACCTTCGTGCGGATCTATTCGGGCCGGCTGGAGTCGGGTTCCTATGTACAGAACACGGTGAAGGACAAGCGCGAGCGCATCGGGCGCATGCTGCTGATGCACGCGAATACGCGTGAGGAGATCAAGGCAGCCAGCGCCGGCGACATCGTTGCGCTTGTGGGCCTGAAGGACACGACGACCGGGGACACGCTGTGTGATACGGCAAACCCGATCATCCTTGAGCGCATGGAGTTCCCGGATCCGGTCATCGAGATTGCCGTCGAGCCCAAATCGAAGGCTGATCAGGAAAAGATGAGCCAGGCCTTGCAGCGCCTTGCGGCCGAGGACCCCTCCTTCCGTGTGTCGGTCGACCATGAAAGCGGTCAGACCGTCATCAAGGGCATGGGGGAGCTTCACCTCGACATCATCGTCGATCGCATGAAGCGGGAGTTCAAGGTCGACGCCAATGTCGGCGCGCCCCAGGTGGCCTATCGCGAAACGATCACCAAGGCGTCGCAGGTCGACTACACCCACAAGAAACAATCGGGTGGTTCGGGTCAGTTCGCCCGGATCGTCCTGAACTTCGAGCCGGTCGAGCCCGGCGAGGGTTACAGCTTCGCAAGCAAGATCGTCGGCGGGTCGGTTCCCAAGGAATACATCCCCGGCGTGGAAAAGGGCCTCGCTTCGGCCAAGGATAGCGGCATCATTGCCGGCTTTCCGGTAATCGACTTCAAGGTCGAGCTCGTCGATGGTGCCTATCATGACGTCGATTCGAGCGTCATGGCCTTCGAGATTGCCGCCCGGGCGGCCTTCAAGGAGGCCGTCCAGAAGGCGTCACCTGCGCTTCTCGAGCCGATCATGAAGGTCGAGGTTGTGACGCCCGAAGAGTATATGGGCGACATCATTGGCGACCTGAACAGTCGCCGGGGTCAGGTCCAGTCCATGGACAGCCGTGGGAATGCCAATGTCGTGAACGCATTCGTGCCGCTGGCCAACATGTTCGGCTACATCAACACGCTGCGCTCGATGAGCCAGGGGCGTGCCCAGTACACGATGCAGTTCGACCATTACGAACAGGTGCCTCAGGCGATCGCCGACGAGGTCCGCTCGAAGCTTGCAGGTTAATCGGAACAGCAGTCATCAACGGAGAATAGAGCTATGGCCAAGGAGAAGTTTGCGCGGACGAAGCCGCACGCGAATATCGGCACGATCGGTCACGTTGACCACGGCAAGACAACGCTGACGGCTGCGATCACGAAGTATTTCGGCGACTTCCAGGCCTATGATCAGATCGACAAGGCGCCGGAAGAAAAGGCTCGCGGCATCACGATTTCGACGGCTCATGTCGAATATGAAAGCGACAAGCGGCATTACGCCCATGTCGATTGCCCCGGCCACGCCGATTATGTGAAGAACATGATCACCGGAGCCGCCCAGATGGACGGTGCGATCCTCGTGGTGAATGCCGCCGACGGTCCCATGCCGCAAACTCGTGAGCATATCCTGCTCGCCCGTCAGGTGGGTGTGCCGGCCATTGTCGTCTTTCTGAACAAGGTCGATCAGGTCGATGACGAGGAGCTGCTCGAGCTTGTCGAAATGGAAGTGCGCGAGCTGCTGAGCTCCTACGAATTCCCCGGCGATGATATTCCGATCATCAAGGGATCGGCGCTTGCGGCCATGGAGGGCCGGGACCCGGAAATCGGCGAAGAGCGGATCAAGGAACTGATTGCCGCGGTTGACGAGTACATCCCGCAGCCCGAGCGTGCCAAGGATCAGCCCTTCCTGATGCCGATCGAGGATGTGTTCTCGATCTCGGGCCGCGGCACGGTGGTGACCGGTCGTATCGAACAGGGTGTCGTGAAGGTCGGTGAGGAAGTCGAGATCGTCGGCATCCGGGACACCACCAAGACGACCGTTACGGGCGTCGAGATGTTCCGGAAACTGCTCGACCAGGGTGAGGCCGGGGACAATGTCGGCTGCCTGCTGCGCGGTACGAAGCGTGAGGATGTGGAGCGTGGCCAGGTTCTGGCGCGTCCCGGCTCGATCACGCCGCACACCAAGTTCAAGGCCGAGGCTTACATCCTCACCAAGGATGAGGGCGGCCGCCACACGCCGTTCTTCACGAACTACCGGCCGCAGTTCTATTTCCGCACGACCGATGTGACGGGAACGGTGGCGCTGCCGGAAGGCACCGAGATGGTGATGCCCGGCGATAACATCGCCATGGACGTTCAGCTGATCGCGCCGATTGCCATGGACCAGGGCCTGCGCTTCGCCATTCGCGAAGGGGGCCGCACCGTGGGTGCCGGCGTGGTTGCGCAGATCATCGAGTAGAAACAACCGTTATTGAGGGGACGCCGGCACGAACGCCGTGCCGGTGTCTTTCTTTTCGGGGCCAGGCCAACGGGGCAGGGCGCCCGTAACGAAGATAGGATCCAGGGATCATGGACACGCAGAGCATCAGGATCAGGTTGCGGGCATTTGACCATCGCGTCCTCGATCAGTCGACGGGTGAGATTGTCAGCACGGCCAAACGGACCGGCGCGCAGGTGCGTGGCCCCATCCCGCTGCCTACCCGCATCGAGCGGTTCACGGTGCTGCGTGGCCCGCATATCGACAAGAAGAGTCGTGAGCAGTTCGAGATCCGGACCCACAAGCGGCTTCTCGACATCGTCGACCCCACCCCGCAGACCGTCGATGCGCTGATGAAGCTCGACCTTGCTGCCGGTGTGGACGTCGAAATCAAGCTTTAGGGGTAATTCCGATGCGTTCGGGAGTATTGGCACAGAAGATCGGGATGACCCGTGTGTTCGCCGAAGATGGGCGTCACCTTCCCGTCACCGTGCTCAGAATGGAAAGCTGCCAGGTCGTGGGACGGCGCGAGGCGGAGCGTGACGGCTACACGGCCGTTCAGCTCGGCGTTGGCGCGGCCAAGGCCAAGAACACGCCCAAGGCACAGCGCGGTCAGTTTGCCAAGGCGAAGGTCGAGCCAAAGCGCCTCGTCCGCGAGTTCCGCGTGCCGGAAGAGGCGTTGCTCGATGTCGGCGCCACCCTTGCCCCCTCGCATTTCGTTGCCGGCCAGATCGTCGATGTGGCCGGAACCAGCAAGGGCAAGGGCTTCGCCGGTGCCATCAAGCGCTGGAATTTCGGCGGTATGCGCGCCAGCCATGGGGTCTCGATCTCGCACAGGGCGCATGGTTCGACGGGCCAGAATCAGGACCCGGGCAAGGTGTTCAAAGGCAAGAAGATGGCCGGGCACATGGGGGATGTGCGCGTCACCGCCCAGAACCTGGAGATCGTTCAGGTCGATGATACGCGCGGGCTCATCCTCGTGAAGGGGGCGGTTCCCGGTCCCAAGGGTGGCTGGGTCGAGGTGCGCGACGCGGTCAAGAAGGTTCGTCCGGAAGGCGCGCCTTATCCCGCGGGTCTGGCCAGCGAGCCCGAACCCGAGCCCGTGGTTGAAGTGCCTGCCGGTGCCGAAGGCTCCGTCGAGGCTGACGCCAGCACCGAAGCTCCGGCCGAGGTGGCTGCTGATGCCCCTTCTGATACCCCCGAGGTTGAGAGCGGGCCGAAGGAAGACGATGCCGATAACGGCTCAGGCGAGGACAAAAGCTGATGAAACTCGCGATAAAGACATGGGACAATGGCGAGGCGGGCGAAATCACGCTCGATGACGCCATCTTCGGACTGCCGGTACGCAAGGACCTGCTGCACCGTGCGATCAACTGGCAGCTGGCGAAGCGGCGCGCGGGCACCCACAAGACCAAGGGTGTCAGCGAGATCCGTGGTACCGGTGCCAAGCCCTATCGCCAGAAGGGGACCGGGCGCGCCCGGCAGGGTTCGCGGCGCTCGCCGCAGTTCCGCGGCGGGGCGGTCATCTTCGGTCCGGTCGTGCGCGATCATGCGCATGACCTGCCCAAGAAGGTCCGCAAGCTGGCTCTTAAGACGGCCCTTTCGGCGAAGGCTGAGGCCGGCAAGCTGATTGTCGTCGACGAGGCCCGGGCCGAAGATCACAAGACACGGGCGATGGCCGCGCGCATGAAGGCCCTCGGCCTTGATAATGCGCTGCTGATCGACGGGTCCGAACCGGATGCGAATTTCCGCCTCGGTCTGCGCAATCTGCCGCAGATTGACCTGCTGCCGGAACAGGGTGCGAATGTCTATGACATCCTGCGCCATGATGTTCTGGTGCTGACCCGTCAGGCGGTCGAGAAACTGGAGGCTCGCCTCAAATGAAACGCGCAGTCACGCCAAAGCTCGATGTGACCGAGCTTTACGACATCATCCGGGCGCCGGTGATCACCGAAAAGGCCACCATGGTCTCGGAGAACAACCAGGTTGTCTTCCGGGTTCCGCTTGCCGCAACCAAGCCGGAGATTGCGCAGGCCGTAGCAGCGCTGTTCAAGGTCGACGTGACGGCGGTCAATACGCTGCGCGTCAAGGGCAAGACGAAGCGTTTCCGTGGCATCAAGGGACGCCGTCCGGATTGGAAGAAAGCCATCGTGACCCTCAAAGAGGGTCAGTCGATCGACGTGACGACGGGAGTCTGATCCATGGCGCTCAAGCAACATCGCCCGACCTCACCGGGCATGCGCAATCTGGTGCTGGTGAGCCGTGCCAGCCTGCATGATGGCAAGCCGGTCAAGCATCTCACCGAGGGTCTGACCAAGACCGGCGGGCGCAACAACCATGGCCGCATCACCGCATGGCACCGCGGCGGCGGGCACAAGCGGCGCTATCGTCTCGTCGATTTCAAGCGTCGCAAATTCGACGTGCCCGGCACGGTGGAGCGGCTGGAATACGATCCCAACCGCAGCGCCTTTATTGCGCTCGTGACCTACAGCGATGGCGAGCAGGCCTACATCCTGGCACCGCAGCGTCTGGCACCGGGCGACAAGGTCGAAGCTGGCGAGCGGGTCGATGTGCGTCCGGGCAACGCCATGCCGCTCAAGAACATGCCAATCGGCACGGTTATCCACAATATCGAGCTGAAGCCGGGTAAGGGTGGGCAGATCGTCCGCTCGGCCGGCAATTTCGCTCAGCTGGTCGGACGGGATTCCGGCTATGCGCAGATCAAGCTCCCCAGCGGTGAATTGCGGATTGTCCGCGGTGAGTGCATGGCTTCAGTCGGGGCCGTGTCGAATCCCGACAATTCGAACGTCAAGCTCGGCAAGGCGGGACGCAAGCGCTGGATGGGCCGCCGTCCTCATGTTCGGGGCGTCGTCATGAACCCGGTCGATCACCCGCATGGTGGTGGGGAAGGGCGCACATCCGGCGGCCGTCACCCCGTCACCCCCTGGGGGCGCCCGACCAAGGGGGCCCGCACCCGAACCAACAAGGCGACGGACAAATACATCCTGCGTTCGCGCCACAAGGCCAAGAAGAAGAGATAAACCGATGGCACGTTCCGTCTGGAAAGGACCGTTTGTTGACGGTTACCTCCTGAAGAAAGCCGAGAAGGCGCGCGAGAGCGGCCGCAACGAGGTCATCAAGATCTGGTCGCGACGCTCGACGATCCTGCCGCAATTCGTCGGTCTGACCTTCGGGGTCTATAACGGCCAGAAATTCATTCCCGTGCTCGTTTCCGATCAGATGATCGGTCACAAGTTCGGCGAGTTCGCACCGAGCCGGACCTATTACGGGCATGCGGCCGACAAGAAGTCGAAGCGAGGCTAGGACCATGGGACAGACCGCCAATCCTCCCCGGACCGGCGATGGCGAGGCACGCGCCTACGCCCGCATGTTGCGGACCAGCCCGCAGAAGCTGAACCTCGTGGCCAGCATGGTGCGGGGCATGGACTGCTCGTCGGCCGTGGCGACGCTCAGTTTCTCCCGGCGGCGCATCGCGCAGTCGGTCAAGAAGGTGCTGGAGAGTGCCATCGCCAACGCCGAAAACAACCATCAGCTGGATGTGGATCGGCTTTATGTTGCCGAAGCCTATGTCGGCAAGGCGCTCGTCATGCGCCGCTACAAGGCGCGTGCGCGCGGCCGCGGGGCCGGTATCCGCAAGCCGTTCAGCAATCTTACCGTGGTCGTGCGTGAACGGCCGGAGGAGGCCTGATCCATGGGTCAGAAGATCAACCCAACCGGGTTTCGTGTCGGTATCAATCGCACCTGGGAAAGCCGCTGGTTCGCCGGCAAGGCCTACGGGAAACTGTTGCATCAGGACCTGCAGCTGCGCGAGTATCTGATGAAGCGCCTGAGCCAGGCCGGCATCTCCCGCGTCGTGATCGAGCGGGCGGCGACCAAGACGCGGGTCACCCTGCATTCGGCGCGTCCGGGGCTGGTGATCGGCAAGAAGGGCGCGGATATCGAAAAGCTGCGGCAGGATCTCTCGGCGCGGACCGGGAACGATGTCGCGCTCAACATCGTCGAGATCCGGAAGCCGGAAACCGACGCCAAGCTGATCGCCGACAACATCGCCAGCCAGCTTGAGCGACGCGTCGGCTTTCGTCGGGCGCTCAAGCGGGCGGTTCAGAATGCGATGCGTCTTGGTGCCCAGGGCATCCGGATCAACGCCGCCGGTCGCCTTGGTGGAGCCGAGATCGCTCGGACCGAATGGTACCGCGAGGGACGCGTGCCCCTGCACACCCTGCGGGCCGAGATCGACTACGGAACCTCGACCGCGTTCACGACCTATGGTGCCTGCGGCATCAAGGTCTGGGTCTTCAAGGGCGAGATCTTGGGCCATGACCCGATGGCTGTCGACAAGCGGATCGCCGAGACACAGGTGCCCGGGCGCGCCTGACGACACCACGAAGACCAGCCGGCCCTTTCGGTCGGCCAGGTTCGAAGGAGTGAGTAACCATGCTTTCGCCGAAGCGAACGAAATTCAGGAAGGCCCATAAGGGTCGGATCAAGGGCAACGCCCAGGCTGGCAACCAGCTCAATTTTGGTGCCTATGGCCTCAAGGCGACGACCCCGAACCGGGTCACCGCGCGCCAGATCGAGGCGGCCCGACGGGCGATCACCCGTCATATCCGACGTCAGGGCCGGTTGTGGATCCGCATCTTTCCCGATGTGCCGGTCTCCAAGAAGCCGCTCGAGGTCCGTATGGGCTCGGGCAAGGGTTCGCCGGAGTTCTGGGCCTGCCGGGTGAAGCCGGGCCGCGTGATGTTCGAGCTCGACGGTGTGCCGGCCGATCTGGCCAAGCGCGCTTTCGAGCTGGCCTCGGCCAAGTTGCCGCTGGATACGAAATTCATCGCGCGCCTTGGTGAAGGGAACTGAACGTCATGAAACCCACCGATCTTCGGCTGAAATCCGATGACGAGCTGCAGGCCGAGCTTGTCGCCCTGAAGAAGGAGCAGTTCAACCTGCGCTTTCAGAAGGCGAGCGGCCAGCTCGAGAATACCACCCGGTTCCGGATCATCCGGCGCGATATTGCGCGGATCCGCACCATCCAGGCCGAGCGGCGCCGTCAGGCTTCCGCTCAGGCTGCCTGAGGGAGTTGAGAGAGACATGCCACGCCGTGTCATGACGGGTCGCGTCGTCAGCGACAAGATGGACAAGACGGTCATCGTCCTTGTCGAGCGCCGGGTGCGAGACCGCATCTACAAGAAGACCATCCGCCGCTCCAAGCGCTTCAAGGCGCATGACGAGAGCAACGAGGTGAAGGTAGGCGACGTCGTCGCCATCGAGGAGTGCGCCCGCATCTCCAAGGACAAGGCCTGGCGCGTCATCGCTGCCGCTGGCGCTGCGACCACGGTTGAGGCCGCGAAAGAGGAGATCGGCGCATGATCCAGATGCAGTCCAGCATGGACGTGGCCGACAATTCGGGTGCGCGTCGCGTCCAGTGTATCAAGGTCCTCGGTGGCTCGCACCGCATGGCCGCCAATATCGGCGATGTGGTCGTGGTGTCGGTCAAGGATGCCATCCCGCGCGGTCGCGTGAAGAAGGGCGATGTGCATCGCGCCGTGATCGTGCGCACCGTGCATGGCCTGCGCCGTGAGGACGGAACGGTGATCCGCTTCGACGGCAACGCCGCGGTGCTGATCAACAAGCAGAACGAGCCGATCGGGACACGTATCTTTGGCCCGGTCACGCGCGAGCTGCGGGGAAAGAGCTTCATGAAGATCATTTCTCTGGCGCCGGAGGTGCTGTGATGGTCGCACGCATCAGAAAAGGTGATCAGGTCATCGTGCTGACCGGTCGTGATCGTGGCCAGAAGGGCGAGGTGCTGAAGGTCATCCCGACCAAGGGGAAGGCGCTCGTGCGCGGGGTCAACATGGTCAAGAAGCACCGGCGACCCGGTCCGATGTCGCCCGGCGGCATCGAGAATTTCGAATCGCCGATCGACCTTTCGAACCTCGCGCTGCGCGATCCCAAGGATGATCGCCCGACGCGTGTGGGCATCAAGATTCTCGACGACGGCCGGAAGGTGCGCGTTGCGCGCCGCTCCGGCGAAGTCATCGATCGCTGAGAAGGGACGGAAGAGGCATGCAACCCCGTCTGCAACATCATTACGAGAGCGCTGTCCGGCCGGCGCTGACCGAAGAATTCGGTTACGCCAATGTCTATCAGGTGCCTAAGCTTGAGAAGATCGTGCTGAACATGGGTCTCGGCGAAGCCGTCGGCGATTCCAAGCACGTCAAGGCGGCGGTCGAGGAGATGACCCGGATCGCCGGCCAGAAACCCGTGATCACCCGGGCCCGCAAGTCGATCGCCCAGTTCAAGCTGCGCGAAGGCATGGCCATCGGGGTGAAGGTCACCCTGCGTCGGTCGCGGATGTACGAGTTTCTGGACAGGCTGGTCACGATCGCATTGCCGCGGGTCCGCGATTTCCGCGGTATTCCGGGCGACAGCTTTGACGGGCGCGGCAATTACGCGATGGGCGTCAAGGAGCAGATCATCTTTCCCGAGATCGACTATGACCGGGTGGACCGGGTGCGCGGTATGGACATCGTGATCTGCACCACGGCCCCGAGCGACGAAGAGGCGAAGGCGCTTCTTCGCGGTTTCAACCTGCCCTTCGTGAACTGACGACGAGCCGAGCGAGGACGATCATGGCCAAGAAGAGTGCCGTCGAGAAGAACAAGCGTCGGGTTCGCCTGGCGAAGAAATATGCCGGGCGGCGTGAACGTCTGCTTCAGGTTGCGCGTGACAAGGCGACCTCGCCCGAGGAGCGGTTCGCTGCCGCCTTGAAGCTGGCCGAAGTGCCGCGCAATGCGGCTCCCACCCGGCAGCGCAATCGCTGCGAGGTCAGCGGTCGCCCCCGGGCCTATTATCGGCGGTTCCGGATGTCCCGGATCGCCCTTCGTGAACTGGCGTCGATCGGGATGATCCCCGGTGTCGTCAAGTCGAGCTGGTAAGGAGGAACAAGTCCATGGCGATGAGCGATCCGCTTGGCGACATGCTGACCCGTATCCGTAACGGTCAGAGCGCGCGGAAATCCGTCGTCGAGAGCCCGGCATCACGGCTGCGGCGCGACGTGCTGGAGGTCCTCCAGCGTGAGGGCTACATCCGTGGTTACGAACAGGAAGAGGCCGGCCCCGGTCGCAATCGGCTGATGATCCAGCTGAAATATGCCGAGGGTCAGCCCGTCATCCGCGAAATCGCCCGGGTCTCGAAACCAGGTCGGCGGGTCTACTCGAAGATCAAGGATCTGATGCCGGTATACTCCGGCCTCGGTATCTCCATTCTCTCGACGCCGCGTGGCGTCATGAGCGACCATGAAGCCCGCACTGCCAATGTTGGCGGTGAGGTGCTTTGCCGGGTCTTCTGAGCGAGCGGGCAGGGAACAGGAACATGTCACGTATCGGCAAGAACCCCGTCACCGTACCTTCCGGCACCTCCGTGGAGGTCGCAGGCCAGGTGGTCACGGCCAAGGGAAAGCTGGGCCAGCTCTCCGTCGCACTCGTCGACGAGATTGCGGTATCGCAGGAAGAAGCCGGCATCGTCGTGCGGCCGCGCAAGGATGATCGCCGTGGGCGCCAGATGTGGGGCATGAGCCGCACGCTGGTCAGCAATATCGTCGAGGGCGTTACCACCGGTTTCAAGAAAGAGCTTGAAATCAATGGGGTGGGCTATCGTGCTCAGGTGCAGGGCAAGGATCTGGTGCTGCAGCTCGGCTTCAGCCATGAGGTTCGCTTCCCTGTGCCGGAAGGCATCAAGATCACCTGCGAGAAGCCGACGTCGATCCTGATCGAAGGTGCGGACAAGCAGCTCGTCGGGCAGATTGCGGCAAAGATCCGCGGCTACCGCCCGCCCGAGCCTTACAAGGGCAAGGGCGTCAAGTACATCGACGAGTACATCCTGCGCAAAGAGGGCAAGAAGAAGAAATGACCGTGAAGCTCGACGCCAGGACGCGCCGGAAGTTCCGGGTCCGCAACGCACTGAAGCGTGCCGCACCCGAACGGCCGCGCCTGTCCATCCATCGCTCCGGCAAGCACATCTATGCCCAGGTGATCGATGATCGTGCGCACCGCACCCTCGCTGCCGCCTCGACCCTCGACAAGGACGTTCGTGCCGAGGGCAAGGCGAGCGCAAATTGCGAGGCCGCCACGCAGGTTGGCAAGCTGGTCGGCGAGCGTGCGCTTGCGGCCGGTGTAAAGCAGGTGAAATTCGATCGTGGGGCGTTCCTATTTCATGGACGCGTCAAGGCGCTGGCCGATGCCGCGCGCGAAGCTGGTTTGGAATTCTAGAGGCGACCGATGGCACGCGGAGAAAGACAGGAACGTTCCCAGGACGCCGATCTGATCGACAAGCTCGTTGCGATCAATCGTGTGGCCAAGGTGGTGAAGGGCGGGCGTCGCTTCGGCTTTGCGGCGCTGGTGATCGTCGGTGACGGTCGTGGTCGTGTGGGCTACGGCGCCGGCAAGGCGCGCGAAGTGCCTGAGGCGATCCGCAAGGCGACCGAGCAGGCCAAGCGTACCATGGTTCGCATCGCCCTGCGCGAGGGCCGTACCCTGCACCATGACGTGACGGGCCGCTTTGGCGCCGGGCGCGTCCGGCTGCGCGCTGCACCTCCGGGGACGGGTATCATCGCCGGTGGGCCGATGCGCGCGGTGTTCGAGGCGCTGGGTGTGCAGGATGTCGTCTCGAAGTCGAGTGGCACCAACAACCCGCACAACATGATCAAGGCGACCTTCGATGCCCTGCAGCGGACCAACAGCCCCCGCATGGTGGCGGTGCGCCGCAGCATGAAGGTCGCGGATATCCTCGGCCGCCGCCGCGGCCTGTCTGACGAGGATGTCGACGACGCGCGGGTCGAGGCGGAAGCGTCCGTGGACACGGATGCGGCCGTCGAAAACGTGGAGGCAAGTCATGGCGCCTAAGGCAGAGGGAAAGACGGTCACGGTGCGGCAGATCCGCAGCGCCATCGGCCGACCCCAGGACCAGCACGCAACATTGCGGGGTCTGGGTTTGCGCCGTATCGGGCATCAGCGAACGCTGGAAGACACCCCGGCAGTTCGCGGTATGGTCAACAAGATCCACCATCTGGTGCAGATTGTGGAGGAGTCAGCATGAAGCTCAACGAGCTGAGCGATAACCCCGGCGCACGCAAGGGCCGGATGCGGGTGGGCCGCGGCATCGGTTCGGGCAAGGGCAAGACCTGTGGTCGCGGTGTGAAGGGACAGAAATCTCGCACCGGCGTGGCCATCAAGGGCTTCGAAGGCGGGCAGATGCCGTTGCATCAGCGTCTGCCGAAGCGTGGGTTCAACAATGCCCGCTTCGCCCGTCAGTGTTCGATCGTCAATCTGGGGCGGATCCAGAAGGCGCTCGATGCCGGCAAGCTGGACGCCTCGAAGCCGGTCGATACCGATGCCCTGGTCGCGGCTGGCGTCGCCAGGCGGGCTCGCGATGGCGTTCGGCTGCTCGCCAAGGGGGCCTTGAGTTCGAGCCTCGAATTCCATGTGGCCGGTGCGTCAGCCTCCGCCATCGCTGCGGTCGAGAAGGCCGGTGGCAAGGTCGTTCTGTCGGCAGCGATTGCGGGCACGGGCGAGGCCGGCTAAACAGGCGGTCTCAAGGGCGGGTGCGTTCCTGCACCGGCCCCTTGTCCTGAGCGGGGGAGCATGTCGCGATGACGTCAGCTGCTGAGCAGCTTGCCCAGAACATGAGCTTTGGCGCCTTCGCCAAGGCCAAGGAATTGCGGCAGCGCATCCTCTTCACGCTCGGGCTGCTGATCATCTACCGGATCGGGACCTACATCCCGCTGCCCGGGATAGACGGGCAGGTCTTCCGCGACATCTTCAGCCAGCAATCCGGCGGCATCCTGGGCCAGCTCAACCTGTTCGCGGGCGGGGCGGTTGAGCGCATGAGCATCTTCGCGCTCAACATCATGCCGTATATCTCGGCCTCCATCATCATGCAGCTGCTGATGGCGGCTGACCCGCGGCTGGGCCAGCTCAAGAAGGAAGGCGAGGCAGGTCGCAAGAAGATCAACCAGTACACCCGCTATGGCACGGTCCTGCTGGCGACCGTGCAGGCCTATGGGCTTGCGGTCGGGATCGAGGGCCTGTCGACCAGCGCGGGTGCCGGTGCGGTCATCGACCCCGGCATCATCTTCAGGTTCACGACCGTCGTGACCCTCGTCGGTGGTACGATCTTCCTGATGTGGCTGGGGGAGCAGATCACCAGTCGCGGGATCGGCAACGGCATCTCGCTGATCATCTTCGCCGGGATCGTGGCGGAACTGCCTCGTGCACTGGCAGGGACGCTTGAGCTCGGCCGCACCGGATCTCTGTCGACCTTCCTTATCCTGGGTATCCTTGTGCTGGCGGTCACGGTGATCACCATCATCGTGTTCTTTGAACGCGCCCAGCGCCGTATCATCATCCAGTATCCCAAGCGCCAGGTCGGCAATCGCATGTTCGGCGGTGAGGCGACGCATCTGCCCCTCAAGCTGAACACCGCCGGGGTGATCCCGCCGATCTTCGCCTCCTCGCTGCTGCTGCTGCCGCTGACGCTGGTCGGCTTCACGGGCGGTGAGGGTCCGGGCTGGTTGCAGACGATCTCGGCCCTTCTGGGCCACGGCCAGCCGCTCTACATGGTGCTTTATGCGGCGCTGATCGTCTTCTTCTGCTTCTTCTACACAGCTATCGTGTTCAATCCCGAGGATACGGCCGACAATCTGCGCAAATATGGCGGCTTCGTTCCCGGCATCCGGCCGGGCCGGAACACGGCTGATTATCTGGATTTCGTGCTGACAAGGCTGACCGTGGTAGGTGCTGCCTATCTGACGGTCGTCTGCCTCCTGCCCGAATTCCTGATCGCCGAATATTCACTGCCTTTCTATTTTGGCGGCACGAGCCTGCTCATCGTCGTGACGGTGACCATGGACACCGTCGGGCAGGTTCACTCTCACCTCATGGCCCATCAATATGAGGGGCTCATCAAGAAGGCGAAACTGAAGGGACGCCGAGGATGAACATCATTCTTCTGGGACCGCCGGGTGCCGGAAAGGGAACCCAGGCCGAGCGGCTTGAACAGCACCACGGCATGAAGAAGCTCTCGACCGGGGACATGCTGCGGGCTCGGGTGGCCGAGGGCGACGAGCTCGGCCGCCAGGCGAAGACCATCATGGACGAGGGCAAGCTCATGCCCGACGACCTGATGATCGCGATGATCAGGGACCGCATCCAGCAGCCCGATTGTCGCCAGGGCTTCACCCTCGATGGTTTTCCGCGCACCGTTCCTCAGGCCGAAGCGCTGGAAGGCATGCTGGCCGATCTCGACGCGCAGCTCGGAAGCGTCATCGAGATCAAGGTGGATGAGGACGCCCTGATCGGTCGCATCCACAGCCGTGTGGCGGAAAGCGGCGGCTCGGTGCGCAGCGACGACACCGAGGAAACGCTGCGCAAGCGTTTGAACGTGTATCGGGAACAGACGGCCCCGATCCTGCCCTTCTACAAGGAGCGTGGGCTGCTGGTCTCCGTCGATGGCATGCAGGGCATCGACGAGGTCACCGTCGCGATCGAGGCCGTTCTCGGGCTCAGCCGGGCTGGCTGAACCGACACGTCTGCATGTTTGGCATGCTGGCGCGCACGGGCATTGACAGGTGTCGTGCCAGTGGCGTATCCCCAAGCTCTTCGGAGCCTTGCGGTCCCCGGACGGATTCGTGCGTCCTGCCGAACCACGCCCCAGCCATTGTGCAGGGGCGGCAGAGTTCGAAAACAGGGTCGCATGGCCAGGTGGCGCCGATGCCGCAGTCGGCAAAGATGAATGCGACCACGGCTGAACCTTCATCCGTGGCGTGTACTGATTGAGGATTCGGGACGGCTCGTTTGAGCGCGCTCCCCAGCAGGAGTCGAGACCTTGGCACGTATTGCCGGAATCAACGTCCCCACGACCAAGCGGGTCGAGATTGCGTTGACCTATATCCACGGAATCGGGCGCACCTCCGCCACTGCGATCTGCGAGCGGGTGGGTATCCCGCGCGAACGCCGGGTGAGCGATCTGACGGAAGATGAACTCTTTCGGGTGCGTGAACTGATCGATTCCGACTACCGCGTCGAAGGCGATCTGCGGCGCGAGAACGCCATGAACATCAAGCGGTTGCTTGACCTCAAATGCTATCGCGGCCTGCGGCACCGCCGCAGCCTGCCGGTGCGGGGCCAGCGCACGCAT
>CAZPBH010000020.1:0-14781 GCA_964584645.1 uncultured Rhodospirillales bacterium
CGATTTCGAAACCCGGCTGTTTGCCAAGCCCGACGCTGCACGGATCGGCAACCCGGCCGAGCGCGGTTTCGGCGCGCTGATGGGGGCTCATGCGACCATCCCCTTTTCTGCAGCCCAGCGCCGCCAGCTGTCATAGGGCGCGCGCACCCCCTCGGCCGCGCGGGTCCGGGCGAATTCATCCCTCGCAATGGCGGCCTTGCGGGCAGCAACATCAATGCCGGTGATGCGGGCGCTGTTGCCCCCGAGGATCAGCGCCTTGTCGGCCTGGCTGAGCGGCTCCAGCCGATAGCGATGGCGCACCTCCGCGCTCAGCTCCAGCGCCGCCATCTTCTCATAGAGGGCCTGCGGATGGCTGAGCAGCGCCGCGGAGGAAAAAACGATCTTCTCCGGCCCGCCCCACATCAGGAACTTGCCGAGAATATCCTCGAACATCCCCGGCGCCCGGTGCAGGAACAGGGCCGTCACCTCCAGATTGACGAAGGCGTTGGGAAACAGCGCGATCAGCTGGGCGGTCTCGTCGGTGAAGGCGATGCCGCCATGGACGATCTCGAAATTCAGCTCGGGGAACATGTCGCAGGCGCCATAGAGATCGTCGACCCGATAGGGCTCGATCCGCACCGGCCCGTTGACCAGCGCCTTGTGGATGGCGACCGTCTTCAGCCCGCGATCCCGGATATGGCTGAGCAGCGGCACCGCCATTTCCGGGTCGTCGAGCCGCCAGGAGCGCAAGGGGTTGACCTGGTCGGGATAGAGCTTGACCCCGACCGCATGGGGAATGTCGGCGAGCTGGCGGTCGAGATCGGCGATCGCGGCCTCCGGCCCGGCCAGCCCATCGACGCCGACATAGGTGATGAACCGGTCAGGCCACCTTGTCGCTGCCTCCAGGTTCTTCTCATGGCTGACGAACCCGTCCTTCATGTAGCTGAACAGCGGCAGCCGGTGCATCACCGCCATGTCGCAGTCGCTTTCGAGGAACAGCGTTTCGGCCAGCAGCTCGACCGGCCAGTCGGTGACGAAAAGCTCGCGGGTGACCTGCAGCTCCGGCGGGTTCCAGGTTGAATGAAGCGCCCAGAGCAGCTCCGGCGCCGCCCCCGAATATTGGTGCGGCCACAGATTGGCGCGACTGAGATTGTAGGGGTGAACGATCCCGTCGATCACCAGGATATCGTCGAGCATTGCTGGCCAACCCATTCACCAAGCGGCGAAAAACGGCGACGAGCATAGCGGCGGGAGGGACAAATTCTTTCACGTCAATGCAAGAATAATTGACCAGCAGCGCATAATCGCTCTTTCAGCCAGTGCGCGCGCGCCCGCCCTGTCAAGCGACCTGCCGATATCGCTCTCAGGCGCCATGTCCACTTTCCGATTCGCGCAACCAGGGAGGTTCCCGCGGCGATACACGGGACCGGCTCGACGTCGACGGCGCCCTGGTTCAGGCCAGCGGCAGCCGGACCCAGGCGATCCGCTCTAGCGACCCGGCTGCAACCCTGCAGCTTCGTTCAGTTTGGTCTGCACGGTCGCGCGGTCGAGCTTGCCCGTATCGGTGCGCGGCATCGCCTCGAAGGTCGTGATCCAGCGGGGACGTTCATGCGGGGCGAGGCGCGCCTCCAGCGCTTCGCGGATCTTGTCGGGATCGGGCGGTCGCACCCCCAACCCCTCACCGCCCGTCACCGCCAGCGCCACACGCCTCATGCCGTCGCTGTCCTCAACCACGCTGGCCGCGGCCTCGACCACTTCGGCGACGCTCATCGCCGCGCTTTCAAGGTCCAGAAGATTGACCCATTGGCCGGCCACCTTGTGCCAGCTGTCACCGCGCCCGAGATGGCGAAACCCCTCCCCCTCCGGCCGCACGATATCGCCCGTGTCATAGAGCCCGTCAGCGAAGCGGGCTGCCGTCAGCTCGGGCCGCCGGTAATAGCCCAGCGCCTGGAAGGGCGCACGGACCCGCAGCTGCGCTTCTCCCGCTGCGGCGTCGAGGGCCGTCAGCTCGGGCACGACGCCGTGCAGGGCGTGCAGGGGACCGGCCGGATCGCCCGGAGCCTGGGCCAGCATAAGGAACACCGTCTCCGACGCACCATAGCCATCGAGGATCGGCACACCCACCTCCTCCCGCCAATGGACGGAAAGGTCGGGCGGCAGATGCTCCCCGGCCGAGACAAACCGTGCCACATCCCGCGCAGCCGATGCCTTCCCGGCACGCAGCAGCCGTCGGTAGAAGGTCGGGACAGAGAAGAACGCGGATGGCCTGAACCGTTCCAGCGCCGCCGCCGCCCGCACCTCATCAGGCCAGGTCGGGTCGATGACGCTGGCCAACCCGTTGGCCAGCGGCCCCAGAAGCCCGTTGCCCATCGCATAGGCAAAGCTGAGCTTGGAGGAACACCAGATGATCTGACCGGGCTCGAGACCGAGCCATTCGCGGTGAAACCGCGCGGCCTCCGCCAACGGCCGATGCCCGTGCAGCACCGCCGTGGGTGCCCCGGTGGTCCCGGAGGTGAACAGCAGAAAGGCCGGGTCCGTCGCCTGCCGGCTGACGGGCGCGAGGGCCGTGATATCCGGGATTGCGAGCTTCGGGATCTCGATACTTTCATGCTCGGCGGGTGCGGCAAGGCCGGGCTCGGTGACAATGAGCTTCGGTTCAGCGATATCGAGGATGGAACGAAGCTTGTCGGGCCCGGTCCGCGTTCCCACAGGCGCGGGGATCGCGCCCAGCGCCATCGCGCCGAGGAAGGCAGCAATGGTCGCCACAGAGTCATCGCTCATCAGGACGACGCGGTCGCCCTCGCCGACGCCCTGGGCCGCGAGACCGGTCGCGAAGCTGGCTGTCAGCTGCGCGAGCTCGGCATAGCGGACGGGTTCGCCCTCGACCGGCAGCAGGGCCACCCGGTCACCATGGGCCGCCAGAGCCGATGAGCCCAGCAGCTGCTCGGTCAGATTGGTGCTCGTCATCATCTAGAACGGAAAGGGCGTGGCCTTGTCCTGCACGGTGATCCAGCGCCATTGGCTGAATTCGTCACGATTGGCAGGTCCGCCGAACCGCCCGCCATTGCCCGAGGCACCCATGCCGCCGAAGGGGGCCATCGCGGTGTCGTTGACGGTCTGGTGATCGGAACTTGCACTGATTGGTGAACAGGTCCGGCTTCCATTCAGCTCTGGCACCCGAATGGCACGGCCTCGGCGCGCGTCACCATCGAGCGATCGATCTCGGCGACGGACCTTGCCCCCAGCAGGGCCATGTCGGTGCGCAGCTCCTCGGCCATGATCTCGAAGGCTTGGCGCACACCACGCGCACCGCCTGCGGCGAGGCCATAGAGCCAGGGCCGGGCAAAGCTGACCGCCTTTGCCCCCAGTGCCAGCGCGATCAGCATGTGGCTGGCCCGGCGTACCCCGCCATCGAGGATGATCTCCGCCTCGCTGCCCACCTCCTGAAGGATCGGCTCAAGTGCCTCAACGGGTGCCAGCGAACGGTCGAGCTGACGTCCCCCATGGTTGGAGACCATCACGGCCGCAAAGCCCAGATCGACCGCCCGGCGCGCATCATCGGGACGCACCACGCCCTTCAGGATCGCCGGCCCGCCCCATTCGCCAAGAAGCCAAGCCGCATCATCCCAGGTGAAGCCGGGATGAAGCTGGTCGCCGACAAACTGGGCGAGGCTTACGGCTGGGGTCTCCTGCGAGAGATTGGCATAGCGCACCGCCGGCTTTGTCAGATTGTCGAACGTCCAGGCCGGCCGGCACAGGGCCTCGAAGACCTGTCGGGGGCCGATCTTCGGGGGAATGGTGAAGCCGTTGCGGGCGTCGCGCTCGCGCTTGCCGTGCACGGGCAGGTCGACGGTCAGGATCAGGGCGGTGAACCCCGCTGCCCGGGCGCGGTCCAGCATCTCCTTCACCAGCGCACGGTCCTTCCAGACATAGAGCTGGAACCAGCGCGGCCCGTCACTGACCGCGGCGATGTCCTCGATGGAGGTGGAGGCCAGGGTCGACAGGCAATACACGATCCCCGCTCGTGCGGCCTCTCGGGCCACGGCCGTTTCGCCCTCATGATGGAACAGCCGGTTGCCCGCGGCCGGCGAGGCGAAGAAGGGCAGCGCCATCTTCTGGCCCAGCACGGTCGTAGAGGTGTCGATGGTCGCTACCCCGGCCAGCACCCGATAGGCCAGCCGCCATTGATCAAAGGCCCCGGTATTGGCACGCAGCGTGGTCTCGTCGGTCGCCCCGCCGTCGATATAGTCGAAGACCATCTTGTGGGCGCGGCGCTTCGCCAGCCGGCGCAGATCGTCGATATTGCTGGCCTCACTCAGCTTCATCCCGTCCAGCCCCCGTCGATGACGTGGATCGCGCCGGTCGTAAACGCGGCCTCCTCGGACCCCAGATAGACCGCAAGCGCCGCGATCTCCTCCGGCCGGCCGATCCGGCCCATGGGCTGGCGGGCGATGAAGTCGGCGCGGGCCTTCGCCGGATCAGGCTGGGCGTTGATGCGATCCTGCAGCGAGGGTGTATCGACGGTGCCGGGACAGATCGCGTTGCAGCGGATCCCCTGCCCCACAAAATCGGCGGCAATCGACTTGGTCAGCCCGATCACCGCCGCCTTGGTGGCGCCATAGGCAAAGCGGTTGGGCACCCCGCGCACCGAGGACGCTACCGAGGCCATGGTGATGATCGAGCCGCCGCCCGCCTGCAGCATCGCCGGCAGGAAAGCGCGGATCACCCGCACCATGGCCGTCACGTTCAGATCGAGGCTAAAGGCCCAGTCCTCCGCCGTGCAGTCGAGGATCGTGCCGTGATGCACGAACCCCGCCCCGCTGTAGAGGATATCCGGCGCGCCCGCCCGGGCGGCAATCTCTGCCACATGCTCATCCCGTCGCACGTCCAGGACTTCCGTGGCGATGCGCGGGTCTTCGGCCCGCAGGGTCTCAAGCGCGGCCTTGTCGATATCGGTGGCCATCACTCTCGCACCCTCACGGGCAAAGGCCAGCGCCACCGCCCGGCCGATCCCGGCCCCTGCGGCCGTCAGCACCGCGCGCTTTCCCTGCAACCGTCCCGTCATGCCGCGCCGGCCCTCAATCCATGTGAAAGACTTCGTCCATATGGGCCCACCATTCGCCCGCGCGACGGCTGGCCCATGGCTCCTGACAGGGGTCGGTAAGCTTCCACCAGCGCTGGGTGGCCTCGTCCCTTGCGACTTCGGCCATGTCGGCCTCGAAGTCGCTGCCGTGATATTCCATGTAGCCGAAAAGTGTGTGGCCCTTCAGGAAGATCGAATAATTGCGCACATGGGCGCGGCTGAGGGCTGCCTGCACCTCGGGCCACACGGCCGCGTGCAGGCGCTTGTATTCCTCCAGCTTCTCCGGTTTCACATCGATGACCATGGCGATGCGTTTCATCCGCGTGCCTCCTCAAGCCGATAGAACTGCGCTGCGGTGCGTCCGAGAACCCAGCCCCGCTCCTCCGCCGTCAAGCCCTCCAGCAGCCGGTCGGTCGCTTCGACCCAAGCGGCATAATCCGCCGCCAGATGCAGAACCGGCCAGTCGCTGCCCCACATCAAGCGCCTGGGACCGAAGGCCTCGATCAGGGTGTCCACATAGACGCGCAACTCGTCGAGGCTCCATGCCGGGCCGGCCTCGGTCACCAGGCCCGAGAGCTTGCAATGCAGCCCCGGATGATCGGTGGCGAGCCGCGTGATCATTTGCGCCCAGCCCGCATGGTCACCCTGGTCAATGGCAGGTTTCGCGCCATGGTCGATGACGACCCGCAGCCCCGGGCGGACGTTCAGGAACTCGGCCAGCACCGGCAGATGGCGCGGCTTGATCAGCGCATCGAGGCAGAGATCGAGGGCGCGCATGTCCTCGAAGACGGGCGACCAGGCCGGGCGCAGCAAGGCGGCATCATCGGCCATGTCCTGCACCATCGGGCGCAGGCCGCAAAGCCGTGGGTGCTGCGCAAGATCGGCCAGAACCTGCGTTGCCTCGGGGGAATCGAAATCGACCCAGCCGACGACACCCAGGATCCAGGGGTTGGCGTCAGCCAGCTCCAGCATGAACCGGGTCTCAGGGACACTCGCCGCCGCCTGAACCAGAACGGTGCCCTCAATCCCGGCTGCATCAAGCAAGGGCTTCAGCTCTTCGGGCTCATGGTCGCGATGGAGCGGGCCAAGATCCGGGGTCAGCCAGCCATAATCGCCACGGGCCAGCCGCCAGAAATGCTGATGGGCATCGATCCGCATCACCCCACCCCCTCCAGCGGCACGGGCGCTTCCGGATCGATCAGCCCGCTCTTGCGGAGGTCATGCCAGAAGGCGGCCGGCAGGGCGGTCGTCATGAAGCGGATATTGGCCTCGATCTCGCCGGCGTCGCGCCCGCCCGGAATGACGCTGACCACCGCCGGATGGGCGAGGGGAAATTGCAGCGCCGCCGCCTGCAGCGCGACCTCATGCCGGGCGGCAAGATCACGCAGATGGGCAACCCGAACGGCGATCTCACCCGGCACCGCGCCATAATCGTAATGCCCCTCCCCGGCCGGCCGCGCCAGAACGCCGGAATTGTAGGGACCGCCGATCACGACCCCTGTCCCGGCATTCAGGCAGCGTTCGAGAAAGGGCTTGAGCGCCCCCTGCTCCAGCAGCGTGTAGCGACCGGCCAGCAGCACGAGGTCGAGATGGAGATGATCCATCAGCTCGGCCGCGATTTCCCACTCGTTGACACCCAGCCCGATGGCCCGGATGGCGCCTTCATGACGCAACCCTTGCAGGACCGGCATCGCACCGGCGAGAGCCTCGGCCAGACGGGCGGGATGATCCGCGCCATGGGTCATGCGGCCGAGATCATGAATGAAGAGGATGTCGGGCTGGCGGCCGCCCAGCCGCTCGATGCTGCCGGCGATCTGCGCTTCGACAGCTGCAGCCGAATAGTCGAAGGTCGGCGCGAAGGGCAGCGGATCGACAAAGCCGAAATCCGGGATCGCCTCATCAGCCACCGGCACCAGCGTCCGGCCGACCTTGGTCGACAGGATCGCTCCCTCCCGGTGCCCGAGGAACCGGCCGAGCCGCGTCTCGCTCAGCCCGTGGCCATAATGCGGGGCGGTGTCGAAATAGCGAAGGCCCGCAGCCCAGGCGGCCTCGAGCGCAGCCGATGCGGCGTCATCCGGCAGGGCGCGATAGAGATTGCCGAGGGCAGCACATCCCAGCCCGAGCACCGGCACGTCAAGGTCGGTGCCCGGCACGTGCCGTCGGGGCAGGTCGGCGAGATGATCCGCCATGGTGAAGCGTCTCCCCGGGCCCCATCTGCACGCGGCCCATTCTTTTCGTTGCTGAGGGATGTAGTAAAGCTCATGCCAATCGCCATCACCGCCGTCGAGGCGCTGGACATCCGGTTTCCCACCTCACACGGGCTCGACGGGTCCGATGCGATGAACCCCGACCCCGATTATTCGGCCGCCTGTTGCATCCTGCGGACGAGCGAGGACGGGCTGGCAGGCCATGGGCTCACCTTCACGATAGGAAGGGGCAACGAGCTCTGTGTGGCTGCCATCGAGGCGCTCGCCCCGCTCGTCGTCGGTCTCGATCTCGAAGCCGTTGAGGCCGACCTTGCCGGGTTCTGGCGGCGCATGGTCGGCGACAGCCAGCTGCGCTGGGTCGGCCCTGAAAAGGGCGTCATCCATCTTGCCACCGCGGCCGTCGTGAACGCGGTCTGGGACCTGCTGGGCAAACGCGCGGGACTGCCGCTCTGGCGCTATGTGGCGGGCATGACGCCGGAGCAGATCGTGGGCGCCATCGACTTCCGGCACATCACCGACGCGCTGCCGCGCGAGCGCGCGCTGGAGATCCTGCAAGACAAGGCACCGGGCCGCGCCGCACGGATCGCAAGGCTCGAGGCCGAGGGCTACCCCGCCTACACCACCTCGGCCGGCTGGCTGGGATATCCCGAGGAAAAGATCCGCGATCTCGCCACATCGGCCATGGAGGCGGGCTGGGAGGCGATCAAGATCAAGGTTGGCCGCGACCTTGAGGATGACCGTCGGCGCTGCGCGCTGATCCGCGAGATCATCGGCCCTGACCGGCAGTTCATGATCGACGCCAATCAGGTCTGGGAGGTCGATCAGGCCATCGCCTGGACCAACGCGCTTGCCTCCTTCGGACCCGGCTGGATCGAGGAACCGGTCAGCCCGGATGACATTCTGGGCCATGCGGCCATCCGGCGTGGTGTCGCCCCGGTGCGCGTGGCGACGGGCGAGCACTGCCACAACCGGATCATGTTCAAGCAGTTCCTGCAGGCCGAGGCCCTCGACATCGTTCAGATCGATGCCTGCAGGCTGGGCGGCGTGAACGAGGTGCTGGCGGTGCTGCTGATGGCGGCCGCGTTCGACCGGCCGGTCTGCCCGCATGCCGGCGGGGTCGGCCTGTGCGAATATGTCCAGCACCTGTCGATGATCGATTTCGTGACAATCTCGGGCAGCATGGAGGGCCGCCGGATCGAACATGCCAGCCATCTGCACGAGCATTTCCTCGACCCGATTCGCATCGAGCGCGGGCGCTATCTGGCGCCCGACAAGCCCGGATATTCGGCCGAGATGAAACCGGAAAGCCTTGCCCGGTTCAGCTATCCCGACGGCCCGGAATGGCGCAGCTGAGCCGAGCTAGAGCGGATCGCGTTCAGACTGAATGCGTGAATCCGCTCTAACTTGTTATCAAACTGGACAAATTTTCCGATCAGATGATTCCATCTGATCGGAATTTGCTCTAGGCGGCCGCCACCACCTTCTGGCTCTGCTCGCCCAGACCCTGAATGCCCAGACGCATGGTCTGCCCGGGCTTGAGATAGACAGGCTCCGGCTTGATGCCGAGGCCCACACCCGGCGGCGTGCCGGTGGCGATCACATCGCCCGGGTGCAGGGTCATGAAATGGCTCAGATAGCTGATGATGTGGGCAATACCGAAGACCATGTCGCGGGTATTGCCGTTCTGGTAGCGATGGCCATCGACCTCGAGCCAGAGATCGAGAGCCTGCGGATCGGCCACCTCGTCGGCCGTGACCAGCACCGGACCCAGCGGGGCGAAGCCGTCATGGCTCTTGCCCTTCACGAACTGGCCCTCGCGCTCGATCTGCCAGGCACGTTCGGAAATGTCGTTGAGGATGGTGTACCCCGCGACATGGGCCAGCGCCTCGGCTTCGCCGATGCGCTTCGCCTGCTGGCCGATCACCACCGCAAGCTCGACCTCCCAATCGGTTTTCAGCGCTTCAGGTGGCAGGATCAGGTCATCATTCGGCCCGGCCAGCGCGCTGGTCGCCTTCATGAAGACGAGCGGTTCGGAGGGCGCCTCCTCCCCGGTTTCCTGGGCATGGGCGAGGTAGTTCTTGCCGACACAGACGATCTTGCCGATACCGCTTATCGGGGGGCCGAGACGTGCACCGGGCTCCACGGGCGGAAGTGTGGCGGGGTCGATCCGGCGCAGCCGGTCGAGGCCGCCCTGTGTCAGGACATCACCGGCAAGATCGCTGACATGGTCGGCAAGGTTGCGCCGCTGGCCTTCGGCATCGATCAGGCCGGGTCTTTCGGCGCCGGGCGCGCCGTGACGGAACAGTTTCATGAGCTTGAGATAACCTTCAGGCAGCCTGCGAGGTGGGGACGGGGGCGATCATGTCCGGATGATCGGGCTCCGCGTGAAGTCGTGCCACAATGTCGGCCCGACGCTCCAGCACGGCACGCTGGTTGATATAGCCCTTGTCGGTGATTTCGCCCGCATCGGCATCGGGAGGATCGCTCAGCAGCAGGACCCGCCGCACCATCTGGGAGGAGCCGCGATGGCCGGCATTCCAGACGCCAAGCCCTTCGGCGATGGCCTGACGGAGCGACGGATCGGCGATGGCTTCCGCCTCGCTCAGCTCCGCACGACCAAGCCGCTCCCGGCAGGCTGGCAGGTTGAGCCAGGCCAGGGCTGCGACATGGTCGCGCCCATGCCCGCAGATGACGGCATCTCGCAGGATCGGCGAGCAGGCATCCAGCAGCCCGACGCGCACCACCCCGACATGCACCCAGGTGCCGCTCGTCAGCTTGAAATCCTCCACCACCCGGCCGTCATAGCGCAGACCCTTGTTCGGGTCGGCTTCATCGACGAAACGTCCGGCATCGCCGATCCGGAAATAACCTTCCTCGTCAAAGGCCTCGCGCGTCGCTTCCTCATTGCCGACATAGCCCGGCGTCACGATGGGACCCTTGATGCGCAACTCATAGCGGTCGGCGACCGGGACCATCTTGATGGTATTGCCCGGCAGCGGCGCCCCGATCAGCCCGGCCCCCTCGCCGCTCGTCGGCCAGTGCAGCTGGGTGGCGGTGGGGGCGGTCTCCGTACAGCCCCAGCCCGTCACGAACACCAGCCGCTCGCCGATCTCGGCCTCGGCCAGCTTCTGCACACGCTCCCAGACCTCGAAGGGCAGCACCGCCCCGCCATAGGCACAATAGTTCAGGCGCGAGAAGAAATGGGTCCGCAAGCCCGAATCCCGTTCAAGCTCATCGACCAGCATCGCCCAGCCGATCGGCACGTTCGAATAATAGGTCGGGGCGATCTCGCGCAGGGCCTGCACGGATCTGTCGAACTGCCCGGGCACGGGCCGGCCGGGGTCGAGATGGATCGTGCCACCAAGGCGAAGGTTGTTGTTGACGTTGAAATTGCCGCCGAAGGTATGGTTCCAGGGCAGCCAGTCGACATAGACGGGATGCGGCTTCATGCGGACGATGTTGCTGACACTCGCCTGATTGGCGGTCATCATCCGCTGGGTGTTGATCACCCCCTTGGGCTGGCCGGTCGACCCGCTGGTGAACAGGTATTTCGCGATCGTGTCGGGGCCGACCGCGGCATAGGCATCGGCGATGGCCTGCCCCGAGGTCGTCTGGAGGACATCCTCGAACAGCAGGGCATCCTCGAACGGGCCCTCGACCACCATAAGCCGTGCATCCGGGACCGCCGCCCGTGCGGCGCGAATACCCCGATGAAAGGCCTTGCCGCTCTGGGCGAAGATCAGGCCGGGGCGCATCAGCCCGGCAATGCCATGGACCTTCGGGCAATCCTCGCTCATCAGCGTGTAGGCCGGCGAGAGCGGCGCGATGGGGAGGCCCGCCGTCTGGGCGGCGAGGGACAGGGTGATATGCTCCAGCGAATTGCCCGACAGGATCAGGATCGGCCGGTCCGGCGTCAGCCCCATGGCCAGCAGCGCCTGGCCCAGCGCGTCAGCGCGGGCGCGGGCCTCGGCGTAGCTCAGATACACCCAGCCCTCGCCACCAGGGCCGCGCGCGGCCATGAAGGGATGGTCGGGCGTGGCCTCGGCCCAGCGGCGCAGGTAGACGATCATGTCGCGCTCGGGCTCCGGCATCGGATGGCCGCTGCGGACCAGGATGCTGCCATCGCCACGCCGCTCGACCCTCGTATTCGGCTCGGCCAGATCGACCTTGCGGAAGCCGTCCCAGGCGCTCATCACGCTCCTCCCAGACATGTCTTGTTGTTATGGGTGGGATTTAAGCGCGACGGGGACGATTCAAAGCGCGGGTGAAGTTGATGCCGGCGCGTCGCACGCCAGATCAACCCATAACCAAAAATCATCCGCGCCCAACCATTGCGCCAAGGGAGGCCTCATCGATGGACACCGCCATCACGCACAGCTTTTTCCTCAAGGGCAATTACGCGCCCACGGACCGGGAGGAAACCCTGGACAGCATCACCGTGAAGGGTGAGCTGCCGCGCGACCTGATCGGTACCTATTACCGCACGGGCCCCAACCCGAAATTCGAACCCCGCGGCGAATATCACTGGTTCGACGGTGACGGCATGATCCATGGCTGGCGCTTCGACGGGGAGGGTGTCAGCTATCGCAATCGCTGGGTGCACACGAAAAAGCTGGCGCTGGAAGAGGAACATGGCCGGGCGCTGTTCGGCGGCTTTGCCGACCCGACGGCCACCGATCCCATCGCCGCCGATTTCGGGCCGGAGATGAAGAGCCTCGCCAATACACAGGTCCTGTGGCACGGCGGCAAGCTGCTGGCGCTCTATGAGGCCAATCTGCCCTATGCCGTCGATGGCGACACGCTGGCCACGCTGGGCGAATGGGATTTTGAGGGTGCCATCAGCGGGCGGGCGACAGCCCATCCCAAGGTCGATCCAAAAACCGGGGAGATGCTGTTCTTCGGCTATTCCTACGACCCGCGCGCCCAGGGCTTCGAATACCGTGTCGCCGATCCGGCCGGCACCATCACCAAGAAGGTGAGCTTCGACCTGCCCTTCCGTTCGCTGATGCACGATTTCGCCACGACCGACAAATGGGTCATCGTGATGGACTTCCCTGCCACGATGGATGTCACCCGCATCCCGAAGGGCGAGTCGGTCCTGAAATGGGAGCCCGATCTCGGCAGCCATATCGCGCTGATGCCGCGCGATGGCGGGGCCGATGACGTGACATGGCTGACGACCGACCCCTGCTATGTCTTTCATGTCATGAACGCTTTCGACCTGCCCGATGGCAAGGTCGCGCTCGACATGTGCGTGCTGCCCTCCTTCGGCATGAGCCTGCCGGCACCCGAGGCCAATCTGGAGCGCTGGGTGCTCGACCCGGTCGGGGGCAGCATCAAGCGCACCAGGCTCGATGATGTGATCGCCGAATTTCCGCGCATCGACGACAGGCTGAACGGCCTGCCCTATCGCTATGGCTATGCGGTGGGGGAACAGTACGACAAGGACCCGATGATGCCCTATGAGCCCAACGCGATCTATCGCTATGAGCCGGAAACGGGCAAGCGCACCGATTATGTGCTGCCCGAAGGCGACCGGCTGGGCGAGGCACAATTCGCCCCGCGCACGGGCGGCGACGGCCCGGATGATGGCTACATCCTGACGGTGGTCTGGCGGGCGACGGAGAAGCGCTCCGATCTCATCATCCTGTCCTCGAAGGACTTCGAGGCCGGCCCGATTGCCGAGGTGCAGATGCCCTTCCGCGTGCCCTTCGGCTTTCACGGCAATTGGCGTCAGGGGCTATAGATCCACCAGCCCCAGTTCGGCCCGCTTCCTTTTGGTGAGGCCGAGCGCCACGATGCGGTGGCTCTCGCCGAGATAGGCCGTAACCTCTTCGGCGCTGAGGCTGGAATCGCCGTGCAGCTGAATCCAGCTCATCCCGCGTGAGGCCAGATAGGGCGCCGGGCGCAGGCCCGGCTGCTCCTTCATGATCTCGAAGGACAGTTTCGAGACCTTGAAGGTAATACCCCAGATGGGGCCATCGCCGTGCCAGTTGCCGATGGCAAAGACCTTCTCGCCGACCTTCCAGACCTCGGATTCGCCCCATTGGATGACATGACGGGTGGCCGGCAGACGAGCGCAGTAAGTGTTGAACGCCGCCATGTCGAGAGGCAGCGTCACAGCGCGATCACGCTCGCTGTACCGGGTTCGAGGCCCCGGCGGTCCAGCCCCATGCCGGGAGCGCTGATTGTGCCATCAGCCGGCACCTCGGGCACCAGAAGCCGGCGGCGCGCCCCGGCCTCGACCAGAAACGCCTCCGCGCTGGCCTCCACCTTGCCGTGGCTGCGCGTGCCGTAGATCGCCTCGCCATGCCGGGAGAGCCACGCGCCCAGCTCGGCCAGCGGCTGTGCCTGTTCGGGCGGCAGGCTGCCATCGGCCTTCGGGCCCAGACCGATCAGCAGATTGCCGCCCTGCCCGACGATCCGGACAAAATCCCGGATCAGCTCGGCCCCGCTCAGATGCGCGTCATGCGGGTCATTGGCCTTGTAGCCGAACGAGGTGCCGATGCCGCGCACCACCTCGAAGGGCTGACCGCCGACGCCTTCGAGCCCTGCGTATTCGGGCGTACGGACATCCCAGACCGGCGGCTCACCGGGCGCAAAGGCAAAGCCCGGATGGCTCAGCTGTTCGGCCAGCCCGTGGTTGAAGGCGTGCCGAGCCTCGGCCGAGGCGGCCATCTGCCGGTTCACCTCGCCAAAGGGCTGAAACCGGTCATTGATCATCCGGTCTGGCCTGCCGTTGTAGAATTCGGCCAGCAGCGGCCACAGCGCCTCGGCATCGGGAAAGGCGATGTCGTTCCACAGATAGTCGGGGTCGTAACGCTCGATCAGCTCATGGTAGCGGGCAACGGCATAGGCCGTCATTTCCGGCCCGCTCGGCACGCTGGCCAGCATCTCGCCCAGATTGGCAATCGGCTCCGGTCGGAACGACCAGTCGAGCCCCGGGCAGGAATAGAGCCCGATGCGCAACCCCCGCGCTCGCGCCGCCGCAACCATCGCCCCGATGACATCACGGCCGCAATGCCAGCCTTCACCATGCAGCGGGTTGACCGTCGCCGTGGGCCAGAGCGCATAGCTGTCCGAATGGCTGGTGATGGGCACGATGTACTTCGCACCCGCACCCGCGATCTGGTCCATCAGCGGGTCGGGCGACCAGCTTTTCAGCCCCGCTTCGAACTCCTGGCGGAGATCGGCATAGGGCCGGTCCCCGAAATGCTCCCGATGATAGGCTGCCGTCTCGCCATCCGGGAATTTCAGGGAGTTCTCATACCATTCGGCATAGGGCGTCAGCGCCAGCGCCTCATCCGGGCGATCCCGAAGAAGGGCGGTCACCTCACCATGGTTGGGCGCAAAGGCCGGGACCGAATAGAGCCCCCAGGTGATCATCACCCCCAGCTTGGCGTCCTGAAACCAGTCGGGCAGCCCATGGCGGGCGAGGCTTGCGGGATCGGGCTGGAACATGGGCATCACACCTCCTGATCGAAGCTGAGCCTGATGACCGTGGCATGGGGG
>CAZPBH010000021.1:0-7908 GCA_964584645.1 uncultured Rhodospirillales bacterium
ACACGGAACTGGTTTTCGAGCAGCTCGCCGACCGAGCGCACGCGGCGGTTGCCGAGGTGATCGATATCGTCAATCTCGCCGCGGCCATCCTTGAGATCGCAGAGCATCTTGAGGATCGCCAGGATATCCTCCTTGCGCAGGACCCGCACGGTATCTTCGGTCTTCTGATCGAGCCGGGCGTTCATCTTGACACGCCCGACCGCCGAGAGGTCATAGCGCTCGGAGTCAAAGAAGAGGCCGTTGAACAGCGCTTCGGCCGATTCCATCGTCGGCGGTTCGCCCGGGCGCATGACCCGGTAGATGTCCTGCAGCGCGTCCTCGCGCGCCGCGTTGCGGTCGATGGCGAGGGTATTCCGCAGCCACGGGCCGACCGTCACATGGTCGATCGCGAGCAGGTCGAGGCTCTCGATCCCCGCCTCTGCCAGCGCCTGCAGCATTGCCTCATCGATCTCGTCGCCGGCCTCGAAAAGAACCTGGCCGGTCTTGTCATCGATCAGGTCGCGCGCGATGAAGCCGGTAACGAGCTCATCCTCGCTCACCAGCCGTTCCTCAAGACCAGCCTCGACCAGCTTTTTCGCCTTGCGGATGGTCAGCTTCTCGCCCGCCTCCATCACCGTCTCGCCCGTCTTGGCGTCGATCAGGTCATGGGTGAGCTTGACCCCCTTCATCCGGTCGGGATCGAAAGGTGTCTTCCAGCCCTTGTCGGTACGGCTGTAGGTGATCGAGTCATAGAAGGCGGAGAGGATCTCCTCCTTCGTCATGCCGGCGATCATGAGCCGCTCCGGCTCGTCGCCCTTCTCGGCACAACTCGCCAGATAGGTCTCTGTCTGTGCACCGTAGAGCGCGTAAAGCAGCGTCGTTGCCGGCAGCTTGCGGCGCCGGTCGATCCGGACATAGACATGGTCCTTGGCATCGAATTCGAAGTCGAGCCAGGAGCCGCGATAGGGGATGACGCGCGCGGCGAACAGGTACTTGCCGCTCGAATGCGTCTTGCCCTTGTCATGGTCGAAGAACACGCCCGGCGACCGATGCATCTGGCTGACGATGACCCGCTCGGTACC
Source organism: uncultured Rhodospirillales bacterium (assembly GCA_964584645.1). Classification (GTDB taxonomy): domain Bacteria; phylum Pseudomonadota; class Alphaproteobacteria; order CAZPBH01; family CAZPBH01; genus CAZPBH01. The sequence continues at coordinate 1,062 of CAZPBH010000021.1, forward strand.
GTTGATGATGAAGGTGCCGTTGTCGGTCATCAACGGCATGTCCACCATGTAGACATCCTGCTCCTTGATGTCGCGGATCGAGCGCAGCCCGGTCTCCTCCTCGACATCAAAGACGCTGAGCCGGAGAGTGACCTTCAGCGGCGCGGCATAGGTGATGCCCCGCTGCTGGCATTCGTCGACATCATATTTCGGCTCCTCGAACTCGAAGCGCACGAAATCGAGCTCGGCCCGTCCGGAAAAGTCGCTGATCGGAAAGACGCTGCGGAACACCTCCTGGAGGCCGGCCAGCTCCCGCTTTTCGGCGGGAATGTCGATCTGCAGGAACTTGTCATAGCTCGTACGCTGAACCTCGATCAGGTTCGGCATCTCCGTCACTTCGGGGATCCGGCCAAAATCGCGGCGCACCCGCTTGCGCGCCGTGAAGGAGCGAGGGTTGAGAGCAGTCGTCATTCCAGTCCCCGAATTCGCATGGCGCGACCTGCGTCACGCCTTTTCAAGCCGCAAGAAACCCCGGCTTCTCGCCATCGTGGTTGGCCAGCCCACATGATCGGCATCTGCCCCTGTGGAGGCAAGCAAACACCGTCCGCACCCGGAAAGCCGGGCTTCGAACGACGAATGCGTCTTTCGCCTACGGTCAGGTGAACCGCACGCCTCCGATGATGTCAGGCATTCACGAATCAGGGTCAGCCACGCCCCGAACATCCATACTTATCACGCTGAGCGCACACGGCAAGAGGCGTCCGAGCCCTCATGGGCCCGGACGTCCTCTCATGCCGCCCCGGATGTGCACGCGCCATGAGCGCACAAACCGGCTTATTTCAGCTCGACGGTCGCCCCGGCTTCCTCAAGCTGCTTCTTGATCTTTTCGGCCTCGTCCTTGGCCACGCCTTCCTTGACCGGCTTCGGCGCGCCTTCGACCAGATCCTTGGCTTCCTTGAGGCCCAGCCCCGTAATGGCGCGGACTTCCTTGATGACGTTGATCTTCTTGTCGCCAGCAGCCGCGAGAACGACGTCGAACTCGTCCTTCTCCTCGGCCGGAGCCGCTTCACCGGCCCCGCCGCCGGCCGCGCCGGCCACAGCCGGCATCGCCATCGGCGCCGCCATGGCCGCAGCCGAAACGCCCCACTTCTCTTCGAGCATCTTCGACAGCTCGGCCACCTCGAGCACCGTCAGCGACGACAGCTCATCGGCAATCTTTTCCAAATCAGCCATTTACCTTCACTCCTTCACGTAACTCGCTAGTTTTCGATGATGAATACCACAACCAACCCGAGCGCCACGCTCAGGCAGCCAGCTGCTGCTGGCGCGCCGCGATCGTGCGGGCAAATTGCAGGCCAGGCGCCTGCAACAGACCCATGAAGTCGCGCGGTACAGCCTGCGTGACGCCGACGAACTGGCTTGCCGGTGCATTGAGGATGCCCAGCAGCTTCGAACGGAGCTCCTCGATCGAGGGCACCTTGGACAACGCCTCGACCGACTGGGCATCGAGCACCTGCGTCCCGAGCCCGCCGCCGACGATCTTGAACTTCTCGTTTTCCTTCGCGAAGGCGGTCGCCGCCTTGGCCGCAGCCACCGGATCGGTCGAGAAGGTGACACCGGTGGGGCCGGTGAACAGCGCGCCGAGGCCTTCATAATCGGTCCCGGCGATCGCCAGCCTCACCAGCGTGTTCTTGGTGACCTGGAAACGCGCCCCCGCCTCACGCAGCGTGCCGCGCAGCTTCTCCATCTCGGCCACGGAGAGCCCGCTATAATGGCTGATGACCACCATCGGCGAGGCCTCGAAGGCCTCCCGCAGCGATCCGACCATCGCCTGTTTATCGGTTCGGTTCACCCGATCCCTCCTTGCACAAATTTCGACATGGCACCGCCCGGGGGCCGGCTGCCACGCCCTGTCCTGTCATTTCATGCTGTCGGAGAAGGAAACGAGCCGCGAGCCCGCCACCAGCAGGGGCAGCGCAGCTCAAGCGACGTCATCTCCGTCTATGCAGGGCGATTAAGCCACGCTCATGCGCAGCGCCTGCAGTCTCCGACAGAAAGGCCGGCATCGCCCGGCGGCGATACGACCCGTAATCACTATGCGGGCAAGCTCATAGGCCCGCCTGCCCTCTCCTGTCAAGCGTCCCGACAGCCCCGGATCACGCCGCTTCGGCGGCGTTCAGGGCCAGCGGATCGATGTTGATCCCGGCACCCATGGTCGAGCTGAGGGAGATCTTCTTGATGTAGGTGCCTTTGGCACCGCTCGGCCGGGCCTTCTCGATCGCCTCGATGAAGGCCTTCAGATTGGCGAGGATGGCCGCCTCATCGAAGCTGGCCTTGCCCACCCCGGCATGAACGATCCCGGCCTTTTCCACCCGGAATTCGACCGAGCCGGCCTTCGCGGCCTCGACAGCCTCGGCCACATTGGGGGTCACGGTACCGAGCTTCGGGTTCGGCATCAGCCCGCGGGGCCCAAGAACCTTACCCAGCTTGCCGACAACGGCCATCATGTCCGGCGTTGCGATGCACCGGTCGAAATCGATGCGCCCGTTCTGGATTTCTTCAGCAAGATCGTCCGCACCCACCAGATCGGCACCGGCAGCCTTCGCCTTCTCGGCATTTTCGCCGCGGGCGAACACCGCCACCCGCATGGACTTGCCCGTGCCGCTCGGCATCTGGACCACGCCGCGCACCATCTGGTCGGCATGGCGCGGATCGACGCCGAGGTTGATCGCGACCTCGATGGTCTCGTCGAACTTCGCCTTCGCGTTGGCCTTGACCGTCTTCACGGCCTCTTCGAGCGTGTAGAGCCTGTTCGCTTCGACCGCCTCACGGGCTGAACGCAGACGCTTTCCGGGTCGTGCCATGGTTATTCTCCCACCTCGATGCCCATCGACCGCGCCGAGCCGGCCACCATTTCCATCGCCGCCTCAACGTCATTGGCATTGAGGTCCGGCATCTTCTTTTCGGCAATCTCGCGCACCTGCTTCAGGCTGAGCTTGCCCGCCACGGCCTTGCCGGGGGTCTGCGAGCCCTTCTGAAGCTTGGCGGCCTGCTTGATGAAATAGCTGACCGGGGGCGTCTTGGTGATGAAGGAGAAGCTCCGGTCGGCATAGACCGTGATCACCGTGGGGATGGGCATCCCCGGCTCCATGTCCTGCGTCTTGGCGTTGAACGCCTTGCAGAACTCCATGATGTTGACGCCCTTCTGACCCAGGGCGGGGCCGATGGGGGGCGACGGGTTCGCCTTCCCCGCCGGCACTTGCAGCTTGATATAGCCGTCGATCTTCTTTGCCATGATCCGTCCTTCACGAAACGGGTGAAAGGGCGCGGTACGGCACCGGCTGGGCTTTGCCGGACCACCTCCCGCGCGCGGGCATCCTCGGTCTGTTCGGGGATGAAGCTGGAGTGTCTAACGCCACCTGCCGCGCCGCGCAAGCTTTGCAGCCCGGCGGCTGGGGCAGATCAGACCTTCTCGACCTGCGTGAACTCCAGCTCGACCGGGGTGGCGCGGCCAAAGATCGAGACCGAAACCTTCACCCGGCTCTTTTCCTCGTCCACTTCCTCGACCATCCCGTTGAAGCTCTCGAACGGCCCGTCACAGACGCGCACTTCCTCGCCGACATCGAAGCTGATCGAGGGCCGGGGCCGCTCCACCCCCTCCTTGACCTGGTTGAGGATCGCCTGCGCCTCACGCTCGGAGATCGGCTGCGGCTTGCCACCGGTGCCAAGGAACCCTGTCACCTTGGGCGTGTCGCGCACGAGGTGCCAGCTTTCATCGGTCAATTCCATCTTCACCAGCACATAGCCGGGGAAGAACTTGCGCTCCGCGTTCACCTTGGCGCCGCGGCGCACTTCCACGACCTCTTCCGTCGGCACGAGGATTTCCTCGAACTTGTCGTTCAGCCCGGCCTTGATGGCGCGCTCGCGGATATGCTCCGCCACCTTCTTTTCAAAGTTCGAATAGGCGTGGACGACGTACCAGCGTGGTTCCATGAACACTCAACCTCCGAAACCCAGGACCCAGCGCACCAGCGCCCCGATCAGGGAATCCACCAGAAACAGAAAGATCGCGACGATCGTCACGAAGATGAACACCATCACGGTTGTGATGGCCGTCTCCTTGCGCGTGGGCCAGGTGACCTTGGAGACCTCCTGACGGACCTCGCGGGCAAAGCGAGCCGGATTTGTCTTGGCCATGTGACGTGTATCCTGACCTTGACCGGCCTTGCTTGGCCGGCCCTCCAATCTTCTCATGCCATCGCGGCAGAAGGTGCGATATTGCCTCACCCCTTCACGGCGCCAATGGCGCAACCTTCAACCGCAGCGCCAAGCCTTGGACCGGTGAACCTGCTGCCCGGCGCTGGCAGGAGCAGCGGGACTCGAACCCACAACCCCCGGTTTTGGAGACCGGTGCTCTACCAATTGAGCTATACTCCTGCAGGGTGCCGGACTGAGCTGCAGTCTTGCGGAACACCTTCTAGCTTCCCGCAGCGACCGCTGACAAGGGCGAAGCGCACAGGCGTACAGAGCGGCCGCGACAGACCGCCCCTTGTTGGATGAGCCACGCTCATTTACGATGTTTGTCAGTGGTATTCATGCAAGGGGGGATTCTGGCATGTCGATGTCCATCAAATGGGACCAGTCGCTTTCCGTTGGCGACCCGACGATCGATGCCGATCACAAGCATCTGATCGATCTTTTCAACCAGCTTCACGATGCGATGTCCGCCGGCAAGGGGCGCGATTCCATGGATGGCACCCTGCGCGAGCTGGTGCGCTACACTCAGGAACATTTCGCGCGCGAGGAACGCGCCATGGAACGCACCCGCTATCCCGAGATGGACGCCCACAAGGCCGAACATCGCAAGCTGATCGAACAGGTGAGCGGGCTGATGAAGGAATGGGAAGCCGGCAAGAGCTCCGTCACCATCCACACGATGCAGTTCCTGCGCGACTGGCTTACGAATCACATCAAGGTCACCGATACCAAGGTCGGCGCCTATCTGCGTAGCCAGAAAACCACGGCTGCCTGAACCTCGACCCGCCGTTCACGAACAGCATGAGGGCCGCCCGTGAGGGTGGCCCTTTCTGCATGGTCTTGGCCCGGGCCCTGCGCGGACGCACATCCGCATAAAGTGATCAAGGCCGGCAGGGCGAGAGGGAACGGACATCATGGCACGCTTGCGCACCCGCATCACCGAACTGCTCGGCATCGAGCACCCGATCCTGCAGGGCGGGATGCAATGGGTGGGCCGCGCCGAGCTGACCAGTGCGGTGGCCAATGCCGGCGCCATGGGGTTCCTGACCGCCCTGACCCAGCCGACACCGGAAGACCTCGGCCGCGAGATCGCCAGGTGCCGCGAGATGACCGACCGGCCCTTCGGCGTCAACCTCACGATCCTGCCGACGCTGAACCCCCCACCCTATGACGAATATCGCCGCGCGATCATCGAGGGCGGGGTGAAGGTCGTCGAGACCGCCGGCTATGCGCCCACCGATCATCTGCCCGATTTCCATGCCAACAGCGTGAAAGTGATCCACAAGTGCACCGCTGTCCGCCATGCCCTCAAGGCCGAAGCCCTCGGCGTGGATGCGGTGACCATCGACGGGTTCGAATGCGCCGGCCATCCGGGCGAGGACGATGTGCCCGGCCTGATCCTGATCCCGGCCGCCACACGGGCGCTGAAGATCCCCGTGATCGCCTGTGGCGGATTCGCTGACGGGCGCGGGCTGGCCGCTGCACTGGCCCTTGGTGCGGAGGCGATCACGATGGGTACCCGCTTCATGTGCACGGCCGAAGCCCCCGTCCACCCGGCCGTCAAGCAGCGCATCGTCGAGGGCAGCGAGCGGGACACGAAGCTGATCCTGCGCACGCTTCGCAATACCAGCCGGGTCGCGAAGAACACGGTTTCCGAACAGGTCGTGGGCATCGAGACCGAGAAGGGTGCCACCACCACCATCGATGATCTGCGCGAGCTGGTCGCCGGCGCGCGCGGGCGGGTCGTCTATGAGACCGGCGATCTCGACCACGGGGTATGGTCGCTCGGCCTCAGCCAGGGGCTGATCGACGACATCCCGACCTGCCGGGACCTCGTTCAGCGCATCACGGATGAGGCGGCCGGGCTGATTGCGGGAAGGCTGGCCGGGTTGGTCACGGCCTGAGCCGCGCTCCCGTCTTTATCTCTGGTGCCAGCGGAACCCTGGTTCCGTGCAGATTGGATCCGACGGACGGATTTTCGCGGATGGAATGGAGCGGGTGAAGGGAATCGAACCCTCACAACCAGCTTGGAAGGCTGGGGCTCTACCATTGAGCTACACCCGCATCACGTCATCGGACCTTAGCCAACGCCAATGGCCCTTGTCCAGAAGAGGTCTTGTCCAGCAGAGGTCAGGCCGACTCTCCCAGGGATGCGAACCAGAGGGCATAGATGCCCGCAATCCCCAGATAGGCGATCAGGATACAGAACAGGTCGACACCCGCCTGCACCAGCCCGCCCTTCGGGCGCAGCGTCACATGTACGGCGGTCGGCACCGCAAAGCAGAGCCAGAGATTTCCTGCGAGACTCAGCAGGCTCGACAGGGTGCTGAGATTGAAGGAAACGGCCAGCGTCTCGAACCCGCCGATGATCAGAACAGAGACCGCAACGTAAAAGGCGCGCTCTGTAGGCGACGGCCTGAGCGAGGCCAATTCGACGCCGAACTGCTCGGCCCAGAGATTGCCGAGACCGAATCGGCTGTAGCAGAACTCCGCCCAGAGGGCGAAGAACACAAGGGTCAGGGCAAGCGGAACTGGCGAAAGCGAAAGATCGATCATGGGGGACGATCCATGTCCGTGAACGAGCGCGGGCGCTGCTTGGGGCGAAGCCGTT
>CAZPBH010000021.1:7918-14763 GCA_964584645.1 uncultured Rhodospirillales bacterium
GGGTGTCTGTGGTTAGCAGGTTACTCACTAGCGTGTTACATCAGCCTCCTTCACGACGCCACTGCCTTGCGTCATTGAAGGTCGGGTCAGCACAGATCGCGATTCAGGCGCGCCAATGGGTCAGCGCCGGCCCCAGCGCGTCCTTAAGCGGGTCCAGCCAGGGCTCGAAAGGCCGCCAGGGCTCCAGGCCGCTGGTGTAAAGGGGCTGGCGCACCTGTTCCGCGCTGGCCGTACGCACCGCGCGTTTCGCCTCATGGAACTCAAGGCAGGCCGGGTCGAAAGGCAGGCCGCAGAAATCGAGCAGGCGCCGCACCTCGGCCTCCAGATCGGCAACGACATCCTCATAGATCACCCGCAGCACCCGGCCCGGCAGCACCCTGTCCCAATGCGCCATCAGATCCACATACCCGCGGTAGTACCGGCCGATTTCCTCCAGCCCGTAGGTGAACTCCTGCCCCTCCGCGAAAAGCTGCTTGAAGCCTGAAAAGCAGCAGGAAAGCGGATGACGGCGCGCATCGATGATCCTGGCATTGGGCAGGATCAGATGTATCAGGCCGATATGCCGGAAGTTGTTCGGCATCTTGTCAGTAAAGAACGGGGCGCCCTGGCGGTAGACCGCGACATCATCGACATAGCCGCGCCCGAGCTCGGCCAGCCTTTCCGCCGGAAGCTCATGCAGGATATCGGGGTAGCGCGCAGGCTCGCCGACCTTGCGGCGACCGCCAAGCCGATGTGCCATGGCCAGAATGTTTGGCAGCTCCAGCGTGCCATCCACCTGAGGATGCGCTGCCAGGATCTGCTCGATCAACGTCGATCCGGCGCGCGGCAGGCCAAGAATGAAGATCGGGTCGGGTGCTGCATGCCCCTCCCCCTGATGCGCGGCGAACAGCTCCTTCGTGCAGGTGCTCTTTTGCCGGTCGAATTCTGCCTGCATCCGGTCGGCGTCATAGCGCAGCTCAGCCTTCTTGAGCGCGTTGCCGCGGGTGTAGAACGCCATGGCCGGTTCGGGCTCGCCGCGATCCTCAAACGCCTTGCCCAGCGCGAAACAGAGATGATAGCGGTCGACAAGTGCCGTACCGGGGGCCGCCTCCATGGCTTGCATCTGGTCCAGCTCGGCATCGGTGAAGCGATAGGTCTTCAGATTTGCGAGGCTCCAATACGCATCCCCGAAATCGGGACGGGCCCGTGCAGCGGCACGATAGGCTTCAACCGTGGCCTCGGCGCCGCCCACGGTCTTCAGCGCATGACCCCGGGCCATCGCAATCTGGGCCGCCATCTCCGGCGCGCGCGGGGCCAGCTCGTCATAGCGTGCCAGCGCCTCTTCATAGCGACCGACGGCAGCGAGCTGATTGGCATGTAACAGGGCCAGCGCCGGATTTTCCGGATCGGCGGCGCGAACCTTCTCGGCTTCTTCCAGCGCCCGGGCGTATTTCTGCCGGGCCTGAAGGACACGCACATAATCGATGCGTGCAGGAAGAAAATCGGGTTCGAGTTCGAGCGCTGTTGCCAGGAGAAATTCAGCATCATCCAGCACACCCAGCTCAAGCCCCAGCTGGGCCAGCAGCCGCATGCCCTCAACATGGCGAGGGTTCTGCTGCAGGAACGCCCGCGCCAGGGTTTCCGCCTTCAGCAGGCGGCCCTCATGGATGAAACTTTCAACCGAGACAAGCTCGCGCGGCGTCGCCTCAAGGCGGCGCAAATGTGCAGACGCCCGCTGCGCCAGCTCGGGCTTCCCCAGCGCTGCTGCGCATTCGGCAATGGCTTGCCAGCTGGCCCCCAGGGTGGGGTTCAGCCGTACAGCGCGTTCATAGGCCGCGAGGGCGTCGGCTGCCCGGCCTTCCGATTTCGCCAGCAGATGGCCGCGCTCCTGGGCGGCACGCCCATAGCCGGGATCGACCTCTTCCAGTCGATCAAGTGCCTCATGCGCTGCCGGGATACGGCCACGATAACGCTCGGCAACCGCCAGCAGATAAAGAGCATCGCGCGATTGCGGCTCCTTCTCCAGAACCGCCGACGCCGTCGCCGCAGCGGCATCAAGGCGACCCTGCTGCAGGAGCAACCGGGCCTTATCCAGCGTCGGCTCGACGCCATCCTCGGGCGTGGAGGCAGAGACAGCCGTCATCGGGCAAAGCTCAGCTTGGAAAGGTCAGCCATGGTGCACGATCCAAGCGAAAGGGCCGATGGCCCGTCAAGGCAATCGGCCCTTCGCGCATCGCGACGCAGCACGGATCAGAAATCGTAGGAGACCCGCAGGCTCACCGTGCGTGGCCGGTTGGTAGTGATGCGGCGGATATCATCCTGCTCGTTGATGAACAGCTCGGCCCGCTCGTCAAAGACGTTCTCCACGAAGATCGACGCCTGCCACGCGTCGCGCCCGGCGCCGAAGGAGAGATCCGCGGTGGTGTAGCTGTCCTGCTGCTCGCGCACCTCGGCCACAAGGCTCGAGAAGCTCTCGCCAACATGTTGCACGGCAGCCTGAGCGAACAGGTCGAACTCGCCCATGATCCAGTCATAGCGGGCCCGGCTCGTGAACTGGAACTCCGGCACCAGAGGCAACTGGGCCCCGACAGGCGCCAGCTCGACCACCTGCGCATCGACTTCGGTGATCTCGGTGTCGTTGAAGGAGAAAGCCCCGAAAAGGGTGAGGTTGTTGGTCGCCGCGAAGGCGAGGTCACCCTCGATGCCCCAGATCTCCGAATCCGCCGCGTTTTCGATGAAGGTCAGAATGGAGACGTTTTGCGGGTCGAAGCGCGACACCTGCATGTCCGTCCATTCGATGTAATAGGCCGAACCATTGAACCGGAGCCGCTGATCCAGCAGCGAGGTTTTCCAGCCCAGCTCGTAGTTCTTGACGTCATCGGTGTCGTAGGTGGTCTCCACCGTCGGGAAAGCCGGGTTGACCGAAGGCAAGCCGCCACCGCGGTTGAAGCCACCGGGCCGGAAGCCTTCCGAGTAGGTCGCAAAGAACAGCAGGTCCGGCGTCGGCGTCCAGGCAAGGTTGAGCTTGAAGATCGTGTCGCTGATCTCCAGCGGCTCATCGGTATGACCACCGGAGCGGTCATATTCCCGGCCGCGGTCGGTGTTCACGGAACCCTGGAAAATGCCATCGGCGAAGTTCGAGGAGCCTTCGTAATCAACCTCCAGATCATACCAGCGCGCACCGAGCGTCGCGGTCAGCTGATCGGGAATGATGTCAAAGGACGCCTCACCGAACACCGCCCATTGCTGCTCAGAGCGCGTAATGTCGTTGAAGAACGCAATACCCGGCGGCCTCGTGTTGGGATTGATCGAGGGCGAGTCACTGATCGGCGCGTTCGGCGCAAACCCCAGATCCGGGGTGGCCAGATAGGCATAATCGTCCTGCGTCTCGATGGTGAAATCATCGAAGAACAGGCCGGCCGTCACGCGCCAGCGATTTTCTTCCGGCGTGGTGACGCGGATCTCGTGCGTGTGGCGCTGCTGCTCCTGCTGGCCCTTGAATCCCTTGACCGGATTCAGGCATTCGCGCCCGCCCGGCGTGATGAAGCGCGGATCGATATTGTAATTCGTGATGTAGGCCGGGTTGTCGTAGGTGCAGGTATAGTAACTGATGAACGCACCGGAATTGTTGTAACCGGTATAATCAATCGACTGCTCGATATCACGGTCGAGATAGGCGCCCGTGTAGAGCACGTCGAGCATGGCGAGCCGACCCTCCAGCGTCCAAGCCGTCTGGTTGACGTCGTCTTCCAGTTCATCGGGGAAGAACCGGGTCACCTGCAGATCACCGACCTCGGGATCGTAATCGAACACGCCATCCGCGCCGATCTGCTGGCGGGTATGGCTGACGAGGACATCCCAGTCTTCATTGATGAGATAGCGCGCCGACAGCCGGAAACCCTGATAGTAGCTGTCGTTGAAATCCTCCTCCACCAGAGCGGTGTTGAAGGCGGTCTCGTAGCTGACGGCGTTGGGCGTTGCGGTCGATTGCGGATTGATCGACGGGTCGGTCGTGAACGACCCGAAGACATTGTCGATATAGCCCCCCTGGTTGACGCTGTAGAAGGCACCACGCACGGCCAGCCGATCCTCGATCACCGGAATGTTGAGAACCGCCTCGACGCTGTCGGACATCTCGCCATTCTCGGTAAAGCCGACCGAGGCGTCGAGACCGCCCGAGAAGCCGTCGAACTGAGGCTTGTTGGTGATCAGCCGGATCGTGCCGGCCTGGCTGGACGCCCCGAAAAGCGTACCCTGCGGGCCCGGCAGAACCTCGATGCGCTCAAGGTCGATGGCGTAGATGTCGAGATTGCGACCGGGTGCGGTCAGCGGCTGTTCATCAAGGTACAGGGCAACATTGGGCATCGTCCCCTGCGCGCCGGAAAGCATCACGGTGATCGGCTGGACGGCCATCCCGCGGATATAGGCCGTGGCCTGCCCGGGCCCGCGGCTTGCAGCCGTCACATTCGGCAGGTAGCGAATGTAATCCTGGAAATTCTGAACGTTGTTCTGTTCCAGCGCTGTTGAATCAAATGCGCGGATCGCCAGGGCGACATCCTGCAACGTTTCTTCTCTTTTCGTTGCAGTAACCGTTATTTCGTCCAGCGCCGGCTGAGCGACTGAATGACTTCCATAGAAAGTGAATGCGGACAAAACAGTCGTCGCAAGGGCTCGTTTCCGAGAAAAACGCATGACAACACCACAGCCTGAAACAGATGGGGAACAGATAAGAGGGATCAGCAAGCGATCTGCAAGGGATAGGGAAGCCCCCGAATCCGTCGCATTACGCAGGCTCAACCTATGCAGATACCCCAGATTGTCAAAGGGTGTTTCATGAAATTTGCAAGAAAGACTCAGATAGTCCTGTCATTCCTCACAGGCATAGAGCCCGCCAAGAGCCAATACCTGCTGCCAGCCATCCTCGCGCTCGATCCGCAGGGTAGCGCGTGGAATGACGAGACCGCCCGTCAGCCCCGGCCGCGCATCGGGCTCCAGACGCAGATGAAGTTGCGTCGTCCCCTCTGGCCCGCGATAGCTTTGCAGGGTCGCCAGCCCCATCGGCCCGAAGGCCGAAGACGCAGTACCCGCAAGCTCTGTTTCCCGGCCATCAAGGGCCATCAACGCGACCTGCTCCATCGGCCGTCCCACAAAGACAAGCTGACGGCGCGGTTCACGCGTCCACAGGAACAATCCACAGGCACCAGGCTCCAGCCGCTGGGGTGCGAGCGCACCGACCACGGCCTGCGGAGCCAGCGTCTGCGCCGCACTACCGCCCGGCTCCGGGGAGCCGAAAGGCGCAGGGGACGCACAGGCGCCCAGGATCAGAACGATCATCAGCCGAAGCAGCGGGATCATGCCCCATCGCCCCCCAGGAAGCCGGTCTGGTCGAGCCGGTAGGCCGCGCCGTCGAAGGTGAACCCGTAGGCTTCGAGCACCGGGCCAAGCGCGGCGGGGTTGCCGGCGATGGTGCTGACCAGCTGCCAGTCCCGGGATCCGAGGTTCATCCTGAGCCGGATCGCGACGTCCATCTGGTCCTGTGCTCCCTGCAGAAGAAACACCACGCCTTCCCCCTCGCAGGTGATGGGTCCGGCGAGGGAAGGTCCCCGGAGTGAAGGGCCCGCGGCCATACGGGTCAAGGCATCCGTTGCAATCGAGCCTTCCGCCCGCACGCAGCGTTGCTGTTCCAGGCTCAGGGTCTCGATGTTGATGTCGACCGTTCCGGCAACCGGCAGCAGGATCGGCAGCAGCCCGGCCTCACCCTTCGCCCGAAGTTCCAGGATCTCAAGACGTCCATCTGCTCCCGCGATCACCTGGCCGGTCCCCTCGAAGGCGCCGCCCGCCGCCTGAAGATCGAGCACCGCCTGCCCGCGCAGGAGAGGCAGCAGGGCCAGCTGATGGGTGAGCCGGCCAAGGTCGAGGCCATTCACAAACGCGTCTTCGAGGCGACCCTGCCAGATCGAGCCGTGAACCTCGGCATAGCCCAGCTCGACCCGGTCTCCCGAAGGCAGCACAAGCGCCAGCGGCAGGCTCGCCAGCGCGGCAGGGAAAAACACAAGCGCGAACAGCAGGGCCAGAAAGGCGGTTCTCATTCGATGCGCTCCACCGTGATCCGGCCCGAGATCGCATCACCCTCCGCACGGTCGAGAAAGGCCCGCGTCGCCTGAATGCCATGGGCGGTCTCAAGCCTTTCGAGCCAGCGAAAAAGGCTCTCCGGCTCGGCCGACCCGAACCAGATCTCCACGATCGCCTCCGTGCCTGTCAGCCGCTCGATATCGACGCTGGCGAGGTGAAACGCCGCAGCCGCATCGAGGCGCTGGGTGCGCAGGTCGAACAACGTGCGCTGCGCCTCGAGGACATCGAGATACCCGAACTTCCCCTGGCGATATCCTTCTTCGGTGAGGGCGAACGTTTCTTCCGCCCGCGGCAGGATCTCGGTGTCCAGGCGGCCAAGTGCCTTGTGCGATGTCTCCAGGCGGGTGTAGGCCATGCGCAGTTCACGCTCGAGGGCCACGCGGGCAGCCCGGCGCGCGTCCGCTACTTGCTCGACCGCATATTGGGCCTCCGCAATCTTGCCCTGGTTGCGCGAGAAGACCGGCAAGGGCATCGAGACTTCAAACATGACGCTCGTCTCGAAATCACGCGAGGGATTCGAAACGGAACGGGTCACGCCGATATCGCCTGTGCTCCAGGCAAGCCCACGGGTGACACGTTCGGGTTGGCCCTCCATCCGCACCCCGAAGGCGAGGGTCGGGTTGGGGATGCGGCGGGCCCGCTCCAGACGCAGCTGGGCCTCGCGCGATTCCAGGGCAGCAAACCATCGTTGCACGCGGGGGTGCTCCTCAAGTTGCGCACGAAGCGCATCCCAC
>CAZPBH010000022.1:0-14393 GCA_964584645.1 uncultured Rhodospirillales bacterium
GCACCTCACCCCCCTCCACGCCCCCCGCGACCCTCAGGCTCGGCACCCGTGGCAGCAAGCTGGCGATGACCCAGACCCGCATGGTGGCAGCCCGCCTGCAGGCAAGCTGGCCGGAGCTGGTGATCGAGATCGTGCCGATCCGCACCACCGGGGACGCCATCCAGGACCGCCCGCTCGCCGAGATCGGCGGCAAAGGCCTGTTCGCGCGGGAGATCGAGCGCGCGCTGCTCGATGGCGCCATCGATGCCGCGGTGCATTCGCTGAAGGATCTGGAAACCTGGCTCCCGCGCGGGCTTGCCATCCTCTGCGTGCCCGAGCGCGCCGACCCGCATGATGTTCTGATCACGCGCAGCACCCGGTCGGTCGAGGAGCTGCATGAGGGCGCGGTGCTTGGCACCAGCAGCCTGCGCCGGGCCGCCCAGCTGCGCGGGTTGCGGCCTGATCTGGAGATCACGGGCCTGCGCGGCAATGTCGAAACCCGGCTCGCCAGGGTGGCCGAGGGCGGCCTGGACGCCACGCTGCTCGCCGCCGCGGGGCTGGACCGGCTGGGCCTGAACGCGAGCCTGCCGGCGGGGCTTGTGGCAACGAGGCTGCCGGCTACCACCATCCTGCCGGCCGTCGGACAGGGGGCGCTGGCCATCGAGGCGCGCGAGTATGAGGCCGGCATTGCCGCCTTGTTCGAGCCTCTCCATTGCAGAGCTTCGGCTGCCTGCGTGACGGCGGAACGGGCGATGCTGGCCGCCCTCGACGGTTCCTGCCGCACGCCGATCGGTGGGCTGGCGACGCTGCAGGGCGACCGGCTGCATCTGGCCGGGCTGCTGATCGCGCCCGACGGGGTGCGTCGGTTCCGGGCCTTTGGCGAGGGCAGTGCCGATGAGGCCGGCCGGATCGGCGATCAGGTGGGTCAGGCGCTGCGCCAGCAGGGTGGTGAGGTGCTGGACGAGCTGGGCCTGCGGCCAGCATCGCCGATCGGTCCATGAGGCTGCTCGTCACCCGCCCGCAACCCGATGCCGACCGCTTTGCCGATGCGTTGCGGGAGATCGGGGTGCGGCCGGTGTTGGCGCCGCTGCTGGAGATCTACCCCAGCCGCGCAGCGCTGCCGGATCTGGCCGGGTTTACGGCCCTTGCGGCCTCGAGTGCAGCGGCGATCCGGCGTTTCGCTGCGACCACGAACCGACGCGACCTGCCGCTGTTCACCGTCGGGACGGCCAGCGCCAGCGAAGCGCGTGAGATGGGATTTGCCCAGGTGGTCAGCGGCGGCGGGGATGCCCGGGCCCTTGCCACCACCCTTCGGAGCCGCCTGCGGCGGGAGCATCATGTGCTCTATCTGCGGGGCGAGGTGGTGGCCCGCGATCTGGCCGAGCTGATGGGGCCGCTGGGGCCGGTCATCACCAGCTGGGTGGGCTATGCCATGCGCCCGGTCGCCAGACTGCCCGAGGCGGCCCTGGAAGCCCTCACAACAGGAGGGCTTGACGGGGTAACGCTGATGTCGGCGCGAACCGCCGCCACCTTTCGTGCGTTGATCGCCGCAGAGCAACCGGGCATTCCCATGGACAGGCTCAGGGCTTATTGTCTGTCCCATGGGGTGGCCGAGGCCGTTGCCGACATGGGTTGGCTGGCCCTGCGCGTGTCCCCCAGCCCTGCCACGGCCGACCTGCTGGCCGTGATCGCCCGGGATCGCCCGACCGGCGCCCCGCACGTCTGAACCATCAGGACCCTGACAGGCCCATGACCGACCAGAAGCCCGAGGACGAGACGCCCGATAACTCTGACGAGCGCGGGTCCGACACCTCGCCGCAGGAGGCGGAGACATCCCCCTCGCCCAAGGAAACCGGGCCTGAAGAGGCCGCGCCTGAAGAAGCCGCGCCCGCCGAGGGCCGTGTCGGCGATCCGGCGGCTGCCCCCGCACCCCAAGCCTCGGGCGGCGGCGGCGGCGGCAGTTTTCTGGCGATCCTGCTGGCTCTGGTCGCGCTTGCGGCGATCGCCTTCGAGGGTCTCTGGCGGCCGCATCTGGCGCATGTCCTGCCCGCCTCGACCCAGCCGCAGCAGAACGCGCAGCTCCCGATGATCGAAGAGGCGGTCGCCACCGCCGTGAGGGAGCGCACCGAGGAGCTGGAGGCGCAGCTTTCGGCTCTGGAGGACCGTGTGGGCGGGCTCGCGGGCGCAATCCCCGAAGCGGCGGCCGACCCCGCCCGGCTGACCGAGATCGAGGAGAGTTTCGGCACCAGGCTGGCGGAGCTGGAGGCGCGCGTTCAGGCGCTGGCAGAGCGCCCCGTTCCGACCGGCGCGGGCGCGGGCGAGCCCGTGGCCGTCGTGCCGCCCGAACTGCGCGACCGGCTCGATGATCTGGAAGCCGAATTCGCCGCTCTCGACCTTGAGGCGGCGCTGGCGCCCCTGCAGAGCCGGCTGACAGCGATGGAAGAAACCCTCGCGCAGGTCACGGGCGGCCTGACAGAAGAGGCCCTGCAGGCCGAGCTGGACCGCGAGATCGAACCGCTGCTGGCCGAGCTGGCGGGCCAGAATGACCGTCTGACGGCGGTGGCAGGCCGGGTCGATGCGATGGGCGCGCGGCTGGAGGACATGCAGGCTGCGGCAGCATCAGCGCGCGCCGATCTGGCCGAAGATCTGCGCAGCCAGGTCGCCGATCTCGGCGCGCGGATCGACCAGATCGGCGGCGAGGTCGACGAACTCTCCGGCAGCCTCGGCACGGCGATCGGGCAGGACCGCCGGGTACAGGCGCGTATTCTGGCGCTCTCACGCCTTGCTGCAGCGCTGCGCGAACCCGACCCCTTCGCCGAGGAACTGGCCGCCGCACGGGCGCTCGCCGGGCAGGCTGAAACCGTGCAGCAGGCGCTGGAGGCCGTTGCCCCCCATGCGCGTGCGCGGGTCCCGGTGCGCCGGGAGGTGATCGAGAACTTTGCCGGGCGCGCGCCGATGATCGCCCGTGCCGGCCTTGCCCGCGATGGCGAAGGCTGGGTGGATCAGGCACTGTTCAACCTCTCTGGCGTGCTGAGCGTGCGCCGGGCACCGGGCGATGTGCCGGGCGATTCGGTCGATGCCGCTGTCGCGCGTGCGCAGGCGGCCTTGCAGGACGACGACCTGGCGCTGGCGGTCGAGGAGCTGGCACCGCTGGCCGACGATCCGGCTCGCGCAGCCGCCTGGGCGCAGGCCCGCCCCTGGGTCGAGCAGGCCGAGGCACGCCTGACGCTCGACAACGCGGCCGAGACCCTGACCGATTTCGTGACCCGTGACATCGCCGATCCGGATGGCACTGCCGAGCCGGGCGCCGGCGATGATCCCGACCTCGACGCACCCGGCGCACCTGCCACAGGGACGACCGAGTGATGGTGCGCCCGCTGCTTTACATGCTGAAGCTGGGGCTGCTGGTGGCCCTCGCGGTCTGGCTGGCCGAACAGCCGGGGCAGGTCGCCATCAACTGGCAGGGCTATCTGGTCGAGACCTCGGTCGGGGTCCTGCTGGTCGGCGCGCTGATCCTGATGGTACTGGCCGGGCTCGGCTATCACCTCTGGCGCAAGACGGTGCATCTGGGCCGCGATGTCAGCCGGGCCCAGCAGGAGAAGCGCCGGCAGACCGGCTATCGCGCGCTGACCCGCGGTCTGATCGCTGCGGCCTCGGGCGATGCGCAGGCCGCCGCCCGCCATGCCCAGGAAGCACAGAGCAAGCTGGATGATCCGGGGCTGACCCTGCTGCTTTCCGCCCAGGCGGCACAGCTGACCGGCGATGATCGGGGTGCCCGCAAGGCGCTGGTCGAGCTCGCGCGCAACAAGGAAACGGCCTTTGTCGGCCTGCGCGGGCTGCTGACCCTGGCCATCCGCAAGGCCGACTGGCCGCTGGCCGTCAGGCTGGCGCGCCGGACACGCCAGCTGGCGCCGAGGAACGCCGATATCCTGACGACCCTGTTCAGCCTGGAATTGCGCAACCACAACCTTGATGAGGCGGAATCCGCTCTGGTCGAGGCGGTCAACCTCAAGGCGTTCGACGAGATGGTGGCCCAGCGCCATCGCGCCGCCCTTGCGCTGGCCAAATCGGCGCGCGCGGAGGAACAGGGCCGCGCCGAAGAAGCGCTGGCGGCCGCCCATCGCGCCCATGCCCTGATGCCCGATTTCGGCCCGGCTGCGGAGGTCGAGGCCCGGCTTCTGGGTGCCGGCGGCAGGCAGAGACAGGCCGAGAAGGTCATCCTGCAGGCTTGGCGCGCCGCCCCCTATCCCGGGCTCGCTCGCGCCTGGGCCGATCTGGCGGGCGAGGATGCCATGGCCCGCTTCAAGCAGTTGAAGCGCCTGCATCAGTCCGATCCGTCCCTGCCGGAAGGGCGGCTGGCGCTGGCCGAAGCGGCCCTGGAGGCCAGCCTCTGGGGCGAGGCCCGCGGCAATCTGACCGGCCTGCTGCCGCAACTCGAGGGCGATCCGCTGGAGGCCCGCGCCTGCCGGCTGATGGCGAAGCTCGAACGCGGCGAACGCAACGATGCCGAGGCTGCCAGCGCATGGCTCGAACGCGCGGACCGGGCAGGGCCCGAAGCGGTCTGGGCCTGCAACCGCTGCGGCACCGTCCATGCCCGTTGGCAGGCCGTCTGCCGGCATTGTGCCGCCTTCGACGAGATCACCTGGCAGGTGCCCCGCACGGTCCCGCATGAGGTGCCGGTGATCGAGAACCGAAGCGCGGCCGAGGCGGTTCTGGACTCTTTGACCGTCTGAGAGCGTGCCGGTGAGCGCGGCCCTCAGATGCTGATGAGGTCGCGCGCCATCACCGCATGCAGCAGGCTGGCGGCGGTAAGGGCGGAGGTGCGCGGATTGTCCGGGAGCGTCCGCCCGACGATCTGCAGCGACCAGCTGCCGAAATCGCCCTCGGCCGTCAGATGGTGCAGGTTGCCGCCGGCCTCCGGGTCAGCGACCAGCCGTGCCGTCGTCGCCTCGAAGCCGGCACCGATCAGGGCCGCCGTTGCGATCATGTTGGCATTGCGCGGAAACAGGCGCGCGGCTTCGCGCGGGCTGCCCTCGAAGACAACCCGGGGCGCCTCGCCCGGCCCGGGCAGCGGGCCTTCCACCGCGCCCTGCCAACCGGCCGGAGGCTTGCGCGTTTCATAGACCACCCGCGACAGCCCCATCAGCCGCAGCTTCGCCAGCGCCTCCACCCCCGGGCCGGCGCCGGAACTGAGGTAGAGCCGTGACCGCCCGGCCTGGGCCGCCTGCCGCAGGATATCCTCAAGCCCGGGATCAGCCAGCGCCCCGGTCGAGGCGATCACCAGCGGCACGCCGGCCCGCAGCAGGGTCGGGCCATGCTGGGCCACAGCCGCATGGCTGGCCGCGTCGATCACGAGATCGGGTTCAAGCGCCAGCAGCGCCCCGGCTTCATGTACACGGGGCCATCCCGGCTCCGGACCGGGCTCAGCGGCCAGAACAAGGGCGCCGACGACCTCGACCTCGGGGGCGTATCGTGGCAGCAGGGTCCTGAGCGCCCCCGCCAGCGCGCCATTGCCGATCAGGCCAAGGCGCAGGCCACGCCGGTCTGTCGAAGAGATGATCATGATCGGGGCAGATGGCGCCCCGGTCCCCGCCCGCCATCGTCCGGGCCGCATGGGGGGCGTGCCTGCGACGAGAGCGCACACCCCCCGTGCGTTAACCCCGCATGAACATCCCAATCAAGCTCAAATACATACAAACGCATGTCTCAGTTTTAACCAACAATAACTATTGTTATGCATAACATGATCTGCAATTATGCCCGCATCTGGAGAGGGACTTCCAGACAAGGCAGGTAAAAACAGATGATCAAACTCTCGAACTATTCGGTACGCACCAAGATCTGGGCCGGCTTCGGGCTGTGCCTTGGATTTCTTCTGCTGGTTGGCGCGCTGGGCGGCATCGCGCTCAACAGCGTGGGCACCAGCTTCGGCGCCTATACGCAGCTGGCCCGCTCGGCCAACGAGATCGCCCGGGTTCAGGCTCACATGCTGATGACACGCATGAACGTGAAGGACTTCATCATCCGCCACACGCCCGAAGATGCGGACGCTGTGCGCGCCTTTGCCGAGGATACCCGCACCTATATCGGCACCACCCGTGAGCTGGTCACCGATGAGGCCGGTCTGGCGCTGATGGCGGAGATCGAGACCGATCTCGGCGCCTATGAGGACGTCTTTTCCGAGGTCACGGCCCTTCAGGCCGACCGTGATGCGGTGTTCGGCGACAATCTCCGCGTCCATGGCCCGGCCGCCCAGGAGATCCTGACCGAGCTCATGAACCTGGCCGAGGCACGCGACGATGCCTCGACGGCCGTGAAAGCGGGCCGCGTGCTGCGGCAGGTCCTGATGGCGCGGCTCTACACCGTGCTTTACCTCGATGCGAACGACGCCGCGTCACGCCAGCGCCTGCTGGACGAGCTTGCGGTGGCCCAGAAGATCATTCCCGACCTTCGGGCGAGCCTGCAGACGGGGCGTGAAGCCGAAATGGGCGCGGCGCTGGAAGCCCATGTCGCCGACTATCTCGTCGGGGCCAACGCCATCATCACCGCCATCGAGACCCGCAACGCGCTGATCAACGACCAGCTGGACACCATCGGGCCCGACATGGCGGAGCGGATCGAGGACTTCAAGCTGGCGGTCAAGGGCCAGCAGGATGCCCTTGGGGCCGAGGCCGATGCCGCGATCTCCCGCACCATCGCCATCATGATCGGTGTCGCGGCAGGCAGCATCGCCCTGGGCGCCCTGGCGGCCTGGACGATCAGCGGCGGCATCGTCGGTCCTCTCTCCCGCATGACGGGCACCATGGGCAGGCTGGCCGATGGCGATACCGGCGTCGACATTCCGGCCCGCGATCATCGCGATGAGGTCGGGGCGATGGCCAAGGCTGTGGAGATCTTCCGCGACAAGATGGTCGAGGCCGACCGGCTTCGGGCCGAACAGGCACGCGAACAGGAGGCCCGCAACGCCCGGACCACCCGCATCAACGATCTGACCGAAAAGTTCGACCACGCCATGCAGCAGGTTCTGGGCGCGGTCACGGCAGCCACGACCGAGATGGAAAGCACGGCCGCCTCGATGAGCCAGATCTCCGACGAGACGCGGGGCCAGGCAGCCACCGTCGCGGCGGCGGCCACCCAGGCTTCGGCCAATGTGGAAACCGTGGCGACGGCAAGCGAGGAACTTTCCAGCTCGATTGCCGAGATCAGCAATCAGGTCAACCAGTCGGCCACCATCGCCGGCCGCGCCAAGACGGAGGCCGAGACCACCGGGGCCACCGTCCGCGAGCTCTCCGAGGCCGCCCAGCGGATCGGCGAGGTGGTCAACCTGATCAGCGACATCGCCGAGCAGACCAACCTGCTGGCCCTCAACGCCACGATCGAGGCCGCCCGGGCTGGCGATGCCGGCAAGGGGTTCGCGGTCGTGGCCAGCGAGGTCAAGAGCCTGGCCCAGCAGACCGCCACCGCCACCGGCGAGATCAGCCAGCAGATCGCCGCCGTGCAGGCCGCGACCAGCGGGGCGGTGGGCGCCATCGGCGGGATCGCCTCCACCATCGAGGAGATGAACGCCATCGCCTCGGCCATCGCGGCGGCCGTCGAACAGCAGACGACGGCAACCGGGGAGATCGCGCGCAATGTGCAGGAGGCCGCAGCCGGCACCGAGGATGTGAACAAGTCCATCGGCAATGTCAGCCGGGCGGCCGACGAAGCCGGCCAGTCGGCGCAGCAGGTTCAGGCGGCAACAGGCGATCTGGCCCGGCAGGCCAATGTGCTGGAGGCCGAGGTGCGCGACTTCCTCAAAGGGGTGAAGGCCGCCTAATCGGCTCCGGCACCCTCACCGGCCCGAAAACGGGCCTGGGCTTCGCGGACGGTGGCGAGCAACGCCTCCGCCCGCGGACCCACATCCGCCGCAATCCGATCGGGCGCGCCGGCCTGGGCCGCCTTCCATGCCGCCAGCCGCTCGCCCTCGGGCACGTGCACCGTGACCCCCTCGGCCCGGGCATCTTCCAGCACCTGATCGATCCAAGGCCGGACCATCTGCCGCGATTGCGCCAGCGGGGTGAAGGCACTTTCCACCACAGCCTGCTGATCCGCGCTCAGGCGCTGGAACCAGCGGTCGTTGACCACCACGGTCGAGCATTCATAGCTGTGGTCGGTCAGGGTCAGATGCGGGGCAAATTGCTGGGCCACGAAGCTGTAGAACACGATCCCCGACACCCCGCCCTCGATCAGCCCGGTCTGCAGGGAGGGCACCACATCGGCGGTGCCCAGCGCCACGCGGTCGGCCCCGATATTCTCCAGAAACACCTGCGAGGCCGGATTGGGCGAGCCGCGCATCTTCAGACCCTGCGCCTCCGCCGGCACCGTCACGGGCCGGTTGGCGAAGACCTGCGCGAACCCGGCCTCGTTGAAGGCCATCAGCCGCATGCCGGCACCTTCCAGCAAACCGGCCACAGGGTCGAACAGCGCGGTGTCGTAGACATGGTCGACCTCCTCTTCGCTCGCGAAGAGATAGGGGGCGAGCAGGACGGCCAGTTCGGGCACCGAGCTGGCGAGACCCAGACAGGAAAACGCCCCGATCTCGACCCGGCCGCGGCGCAATGCTGCGATCTGCTGCTCCTCATTGCCGAGCTCGCTCTGCAGGAAATAGTCGACCTCGAAATCGGGATGCGGGTCGAGCACGGCCTTCAGGTCGTTCCAGTGCTCCCACCAGGGCGAGCCCTGAAAGCTCGTCGCGGTGGCCCGGATCTGCATCTGGGCCGTGGCCGGTCCCGCCAGCACCAGCAGGACCAGAACAGGGACGATCAGAACGGCAAGGACCCGGCGCATCATTCGCCCGCCCCGCTGCCCGGCAGGGGGTTGTAGACGCTGCCGGGGGCGGTGCCTTCGACCAGCACCGCCTCGACCTCGCCGGCCCCGTCGCGCATCCGCTTCACCTCCTGATAGGCGGCGCTGGCGTAGAAGCTCTGGGCGGCCTCGAGGCTCGGGAACTCGATCACGGCGATCCGCCTCGTATCCGGCGCGCCCTCCAGCGGGGCGACGGCATCGCTCAGCATGATGAAGCGCCCGCCATAAGAGGTGATGATCGGCCAGGCGGCCCGGCCATAGCCGCGCATCGCATCATCATCCTCCACCGTCGAGCGGAAGACGACATAGCCCTTCGCAGGCGGCAGGGCGGCCTCCTCGGCATGGACCGCGGCTGCCGGCAGAAGGGGCAGCAGAAACAGCAGGGACAGCAACGCGCGCATCGGGGCGATCTCCTCTCCTCGAACCCTGATGAGCAGGTGAGAAGCCTCTTGGCGGGCACAAGGCACGCGGCTAGTCTGCGGCGCCATGGCAGTCTCTTCCACCAGCAAGCGGCCGATCGTCCTCATCCATGGAGCCTGGCATGGCGGCTGGTGCTGGCGCGAGGTCGCCCGGCTGCTGCGCGCCGCCGGCCATCCGGTCACCACGCCCACGCTGACAGGGCTGGGTGAGCGCCATCATCTGGCGCATCCGGAGGTCGATGTCGACCTGCATGTCACCGACATCCTGAACCATCTGGCCGCACAGGAATTCGAGCAGCCGCTCGTGGTCGGCCATTCCTATGCCGGGCTGGTGCTCAGCGGGGTCGCCGACATTCTGGGCGAGGGGCTGGGCCGCCCGGTGTTTCTTGATGCGCGGGTACCCCAGGACGGACAGTCGCTCTTCGATCTGGTAGGGGCAGGGGAAAGCGCGGTGGAGCAGGCGAAGGCCAACGCCATCGACGGTTACCTGGTCCCCGCCCCGCCGCCGATCTGGTTCGATATCCCGCATGCGATGAAGGACGCCACAGCCTGGGCCAGGCGGCGCCTGACCCCGCATCCGATCCAGTGCTTCCTGCAGAAGGTGCGGCTGCAACACGGCGGCGCGGCGGGGCTGGACCCGGTGTTCATCCGCTGCCCGCAACGGCTGATGGCCGAGGGCGGATCGGGCCAGTTTCCGGCGCCGGAAGGCTGGCGCACCGTTACCCTGCAGGAAGGCCATGACATCATGATCACGGCCCCGCACCTGCTTGCCGACACCTTGCGCGACCTGGCCGCATGACCCGAACGCTCGCCCTGCTGTTCGTTCTGGCGACCACCATGCCGGCCGCGGCCGAAAGCCCGCGCGCCATCCTGGAGAAGGACCTTGAAGTCTTCCTTGGCTGGTTCGAGGGACGCTTCGACAATGCCGAGCAGGTCTATTTCGAGCGCGAGATGAACGTGCCCGAGGAGCTGCGCCATGAGCGCATCCATTCCATCTTCGCGCCCGTCGACCTGCCGGAAGTGGGCGCGCATGTCATGTATGTGGAACAGTACAGCGACGGCGATCCGGATGCGATCTACCGGCAGCGCCTTTACGATTTCACGCTCGACGAGACGGCCGATGCCATCGTCCTGACGATCCTGACCCTGCCCGATCCGCCGGCCGTGGCTGGCGCGCATGAGGACCCGACGCTGTTGGCGGGGCTGACCCGCGCCGATCTCGGCACCACGCCCGGCTGCGACGTCTTCTGGCGGCGCCGGGCAAACCAGTTTGTGGGCGAGATACCCGATGGCGCCTGCCGGGTCACCTCGGAACGACTCGGTACCGAACTCGTGATCGACGACGACCTGCTGCTGACGCAAGACGAAATCTGGATCGCGGACCGCGCCGAAACGGTCGCAGGCGACTATGTCTACGGCCACCCGGAAGGCGTGCCCCACAAGCTGCGCCGAGTCCGACCCGTCAGCTGCTGGCTGGCCGGGCGCACGGGCTCCGGGGAAGATGGCTGGAGCTTCCATCGCGATGTCACCCTGCATGATCAGGGCGGACGCGCCTGGGTCGCCACGGGACCGGTCGACCTGGGTGACCGGACCATCGAGGAGATTGGCCTGCGGATGCGGCGGGTCGTATGGCCTTACGGGCCGAACCGGCCGTCGCTGGTGCTTTACGTGCATGAGCGCAGCGATCCCGAGCGGGCCTTGAGCTACGCCTGGGCGGATCCGGATGCCGCCCGGATCGGGCTCAACACCCGCTGGATGCAGGCCAGCTGCACCGTGGGAGACGGCTAGGGCACAGGCCGTTCAGATCAACGCATCGGGTCCGGCGTTATCTCCGGTTATCTGTCGGGCCGGGGCGGCCTCATGCGCCTGATCGGAACGCCATCGGCAGCTTCAGCTCGACATGGCGCCTTGGCGCTGGCGGGGCCGGCGCTTATCTGCCCCGGGGTCACGACATCCTCACCTCACCCGTGCACGAGACAAGGGAGCACGCGCGACCGCCATGCGCATCACCACCAAGGTCAAGAAGATCCTCGCCAACTATGAGAGCGACTGCCCGGGCACCAAGGCGAACCTTGCCCGCATCCTGATGCACGGCAAGCTCGGCGGCACCGGCAAGATGATCATCCTGCCGGTCGATCAGGGCATGGAGCATGGACCTGCGCGCAGCTTCGCCCCCAACGCGGCCGGCTATGACCCGCATACCCATTTCAAGCTGGCCATCGATGCCGGGCTGAACGCCTATGCCGCCCCGCTGGGCTTCATCGAGGCCGGGGCCGACAGCTTCGCCGGCGCCATCCCGACGATCCTGAAGATGAACTCGGCCAACAGCCTCGGCCGGATGAAGGATCAGGCCGTCTACGGCTCGGTGGCGGATGCGCTGCGGCTTGGCTGTTCGGCCATCGGCTTCACGATCTATCCGGGCGCGGATGATCAGTACGAGATGATGGAGGAGATCCGCGAGCTGGCCGAGGAAGCCAAATCGGTCGGCCTTGCGGTGGTGATCTGGAGCTATCCGCGCGGCGGCGACATCTCCAGGGACGGGGAGACGGCGATCGACGTCGTCGCCTATGCAGCGCACATCGCCTGCCAGCTCGGCGGGCATATCATCAAGGTGAAGCTGCCGACCGAGCATATCGAGCAGAAAGAAGCCGAAAAGGTCTACAAGAAGCAGGACATCGCCGTCGGTTCCCTCACCGAGCGCGTGGCGCATGTCGTCAAGGCCTGCTTCGACGGCCGCCGCGTCGTGGTTTTCTCCGGCGGCGCCCACAAGGGCGAAGAAGGCCTGTTCGACGATGCCCGCGCGATCCGCGATGGCGGCGGCAACGGGTCGATCATCGGCCGCAACAGCTTCCAGCGGCCGCGCGAGGAAGCGATGGCGCTGCTGGGCCGCATGACCGATATCTATCTTGGCAAGGCGTGAGGCCTTGTGAGTATCCTCGAGGAAAGCGACCAGGGCTGCCGCCTCTATCTGATCTCGCCCCCGGAAATCGAGCTTGAGAGCTTCGCCGCGACGCTGGCCTCGACCCTTGATGCCGGCGATGTCGCGGCCTTCCAGCTTCGTCTCAAGGGCGCGAAGGATGCCGATATCCTGCAGGCGGCGGAGCGTCTGGCCCCCATTGCGATGGATCGCGATGTGGCGTTCATCCTGAACGACCGCGCCGATCTGGCGGCCGAAATCGGCTGCGACGGTGTGCATCTGGGCGTTCTTCACCAGCCCCACCAAGCCCGACGCGCCCACCGCCCCGGTGGAGATCCTCGACTGGTGGGCGGAGCTGATGGAAATCCCCTGTGTCGCGATCGGCGGCATCACGCCGGAGAATTGCGGCCCGCTGGTCGCCGCCGGTGCGGATTTCCTTGCGGTGATCAGCGCGGTCTGGGACCATCCAAAGGGGCCGGAAGCTGCGATCAACGCCTTCAACGCCGCCATCGCAGCCGCCACCGCCGAACCTCCGCCTGGCGGGGAATGATTGACCGGGCACGGCTCAGCCGTTAAGCGAGGGGCCTCATGAGCAACGCACGGGCAACCGAACGGCACGGAATAGCCGCCCTCCCCGGCGGCACGGAAAGCGCGCCTGCCGCTTCCAGGGGCGCCGCACTCGCGCCTCCGGCCGACCAGCCCTCATTGCTGGACCGGCACCAGCCGGCAGGGTCATTATCTGCCGCCCTGGAACTTCTCGACCGCGCCATCGACCGGCTGGAGGCCGCACTCGCCGCCAATCGCCGACGTCAGGGCAAGGCCCTGGCGCGGCTGGAAGACAAGCTGCGCGAGCGCGATGAGGAGATCGTCCGGCTGAATGCGAGCCGGGACGGGGCGGTTGCCCATATCGATCGGCTCGTCGAACGGCTGGACCAGCTGATCGAGGCGGCACCCGAGACCAGCGCGACGCATGGCCCGCATTGAAGTCAGCATCAACGGGCGCGCCTATTCGGTCGCCTGCCGTGACGGCGACGAGCCGCGCGTGCGCGATCTGGCGGCCGGGCTGGACGCCCGGGTCCAGCGGCTGGCGCAGACCGGCTCCGCATCCGAAGCGCATCTGCTCGTCCTGACCGGGCTGATGATGGCCGATGAGCTTGAAGAGGCACGTGCGCAGGTTGCGGCTTCGGCCGATGGCGCAGGTTCGGCCGATGGCGCGGCTTCCGGCGACGGGGCGGAGGATGAAGCCCTGCTGGTCGCGGCGGTGCACCATCTGGTCGAGCGCATCGACGACGTTGCAGCGAGGCTCGAAGAGACCTAGAGTCTCTCCTTGGAAGGATCCTGCGCGGTGCGCCAGGCCAACTTTATCCCAGGGGCCGATGTCTTTCTGCTCGGGAGCTGCCTCTGTCCGGGCTGTGGTCCGGATATCGCGGCGCCCACCTGGTTAACCAGGGTCCTCAGCGGATATGACCAAAGCCAGCGGCCAAGCGGGCCTTCCACCTTCTTCCCCCTGATGTGCTGACCGCGCTCCATGACCCTTGTTGCCAAGCAGCGCCTGCGGGCCGAGCTGCGTGCGATCCGGGCGCAAGCCCATGCAGCCGGCGGCGATGGCGCGGCCGAGCGGCTGGCGGAGCGGGCGGTCGAGGCCCTGCCGCGCCGTCCGGGCGGGGTCGTGGCCGGCTACCGGCCCATCGGCAGCGAGATCGACCCGCGCCCGTTGATGCGCCGGCTGGCGGCCACAGGCATGCGGCTCGCCCTTCCGGTCGTGCTGATGAAGGATCATCCCATGATCTTTCGCCTCTGGCGCCCGGAGGAAGAGCTGGTGCCCGACGCCGCCAACGTGCCGGCCCCGGCCGCCGACCAACCCGACGTGAAGCCCGATCTTATCCTGATGCCTTTACTGGGCTTCGACCGGCGCGGTGGCCGGCTGGGCAGCGGACGGGGCCATTATGACCGCACGCTGGCCGGCTGGCCGCGGGGCCAGCGCCCAATTACCGTGGGTGTGGCCTATGGGCAGCAGGAGGCCGAAAGCATCCCCCAAGAGCCCCATGACGTGCCGCTCGACTGGATCGCCACGCCGGAAAAGGTGGCTGCCATCGCGCGCGCGGGGTAGCCAGAGGACCGTGTTCTCGTATATGAGAACAGCATGAAATTCCTTTTTCTGGGAGATGTTGTCGGCCGAACGGGCCGCGAAGCCGTGATCGAACGGGTGCCGGAGCTGCGCCGTCGGCATGGCC
>CAZPBH010000023.1:0-3701 GCA_964584645.1 uncultured Rhodospirillales bacterium
GGCCGCCTGTACCGAAACCCTGGTGAACGGCACGGCGCCGCGGACCGGCACCGATGGCTGAACCCGGTTTCTGGCAGGTCTATGGGATGCCGGGTCTCGGCATCCTGATCCACATTCTGGCGATCATTGTGCCGGTCCTGATCGGTGTCGCCTATCTGACCTATTTCGAGCGCAAGGTCCTGGGTCTTGCCCAGCTTCGGCAGGGTCCGACGACGGTTGGGCCCTTCGGCCTGCTGCAGCCCTTTGCCGATGGCCTCAAGCTGCTGATGAAGGAGGTTGTGGTCCCCTCGGGCGCGAACCGTGTCGTGTTCGTGCTGGCGCCGCTGCTGACCTTTCCGCTGGCGATGATCGCCTGGGCGGTGATCCCGGTCGATGCGGGCTGGGTGCTGGCCGACATCAATGTCGGCATCCTCTATCTCTTTGCCGTCTCGTCGCTCGGCGTCTACGGGATCATCATGGCCGGCTGGGCGTCGAACTCGAAATACGCCTTTCTGGGGGCCATGCGCTCGGCCGCGCAGATGGTGTCGTATGAGGTTTCCATCGGCCTCGTGATCGTGACCGTGCTGCTGGTCGTCGGTTCCCTTAACCTGACCGACATCGTGATGAACGATCGGCCCTGGTGGGCGTGGATCGTCCTGTTCCCGATGCTGGTCGTGTTCTTCATCTCCACGCTGGCCGAGACCAACCGGGCGCCCTTCGATCTGCCGGAGGGCGAGAGCGAACTGGTGGCGGGGTATTTCGTCGAATATTCCTCCTTCGCCTTCGCGCTCTTCTTCCTCGGCGAATACGCGAACATGATCCTGATGAGCGCGCTCACCGTGATCCTGTTCCTCGGCGGCTGGCTGCCGCCCTTCGGCCTCGATTTCGCGCCGTTCACATGGGTGCCGGGGGTCATCTGGTTCGCACTCAAGATCGCGTTCGTGCTGTTCTTCTTTCTGTGGGCCCGCGCGACCCTGCCGCGCTTTCGTTATGACCAGCTGATGCGGCTGGGCTGGAAGGTGTTCCTGCCGCTGTCGCTCGTCTGGGTTCTGCTGGTCGCCGGCCTGCTGGTCGCGACCGATTCCCTGCCAGCGTGATCGAGGGGAGAGTTACCGCGTCATGACATCGCTTGCTGCCACCGCCCGCGGCTGGTTCCTTTGGGAGATCGTGAAGGGCTTCGCGCTGACGTTCAGCTACATGTTCCGGCCGCGCGCGACCGTGAACTACCCCTATGAGAAGGGGCCGATCAGCCCGCGCTTTCGCGGCGAGCACGCGCTCAGGCGCTATCCCAATGGCGAGGAGCGGTGCATCGCCTGCAAGCTGTGCGAGGCGATCTGTCCCGCACTGGCCATCACCATCGAATCGGAGCCGCGCGAGGATGGATCGCGCCGCACGACGCGCTACGACATCGACATGACCAAGTGCATCTATTGCGGGTTGTGTCAGGAAGCCTGCCCGGTCGACGCCATCGTCGAGGGGCCGAATTTCGAATACGCGACCGAAACGCGCGAGGAACTCTTCTACAACAAGGACAAGCTGCTGGCGAATGGCGATCGCTGGGAGGCGCAAATTGCGCAGAACATGATTGCCGACGCGCCCTATCGCTGAGACCGCCTCTTCTGCTATAGCGCCCCGCAAGCCCTGCTGCGGCGCACCCATCTGACGACAGCTGCCCGCCCCGCCAAGGGGTGCGGCGTCCGCCCGCCTGATCGACCGGAGCTTCCATGCTCACGCAACTCGCCTTCTATGTCTTTGCCTTTGCGACCGTCGGCGCGGCCGCCGCTGTCGTGACGGTCAAGAATCCGGTTCATGCGGTGCTGTTCCTGATCCTGACCTTCCTGTCGGCGGCGGCGCTGATGGTGCTGCTGGGGGCGGAGTTCCTGGCACTTATCCTGGCCATCGTCTATGTCGGCGCGGTCGCGGTGCTGTTCCTGTTCGTCGTGATGATGCTCGACATCAACTTTGCCGAACTGCGCAGCGGCTTTCAGAACTATCTGCCGGTGGGGCTGATCGTGGCGGCGGTGCTGCTGCTGGAGATTGCACTCATCATCGGCATCGCGACGGGTGAGGGGCCGCAACTCGCCCTGCCGGTGGCTGGCTCAGCCGGTGAACAGCCAGCCGATATCACGAATACAGAGGCGCTGGGTCGGGTTCTCTACACCGATTATCTTCTGGCCTTCCAGGCCTCGGGCCTGATCCTGCTGGTGGCGATGATCGGTGCGATCACCCTCACGCTGCGCCACCGCCCGGGCGTTCGCCGCCAGAAGGTGGCAGCCCAGCTTGCCCGCCGGCCCGAGGATGTGCTGCGCATCCATCGCGATCAGCCAGCTGGCGAAGGCGGGCAGCCGTCCCGGGGGACCGCGCCATGACCGGCATCGGGCTGGAACATTTCCTGATCGTCGCCGGGCTGCTGTTCACGCTCGGCGTTTTCGGCATCTTCGTGAACCGCAAGAACGTGATCGTGATCCTGATGTCGGTCGAGCTGATCCTGCTCAGCGTCAACATCAACATGGTGGCCTTCTCGGCCTGGCATGGTGATCTGACCGGTCAGGTCTTTGCGATGTTCATCCTGACCGTGGCGGCCGCCGAAGCCGCCATCGGTCTGGCGATCCTTGTCGTCTACTTCCGGAACCGCGGCACCATCGCGGTGGAAGACATCAACCAGATGCGAGGCTAGACGCGGGCGATGATCGAGATCCTGGCCGTCTTCCTCCCGCTTGCGGGTTTCATCGGCGCCTTCTTCCTGGGCCCCAGGCTTGGCCATCGCTGGGCCGAAATCTTCACCTGCAGCCTGATGGCGCTGGCGGCCGTGCTGTCGGTCTGGCTGTTCATCGATGTGGCCCTTGGTGGCGAGCCCCGGACGATCCGGCTGGCAACCTGGATCCGCTCCGGTGATTTCGTGGTCGACTGGGCGCTGCGCTTCGATGCGCTCTCGGCGGTGATGGTGTTGGTGGTCAACGTCATCTCCGCGCTCGTGCACGTCTATTCGGTCGGCTACATGCACCATGACCCGCAGCGCGCCCGGTTCATGAGCTATCTGAGCCTGTTCACCTTCATGATGCTCATGCTGGTGACGGCCGATAACCTCGTGCAGCTGTTCTTCGGCTGGGAGGGGGTGGGGCTTGCCAGCTATCTGCTGATCGGCTTCTGGACCCGCCGCGAAAGCGCCAATGCGGCCTCGATCAAGGCGTTCGTGGTCAACCGCGTGGGCGATTTCGGTCTGGCGCTCGGCATCTTTGCCACCTTCTTCCTGTTCGGCACCGTGCAGTTCGACCAGATCTTCGCCGAGGCCGGCAATCTGGCGGAGGCCAGCTTCACCTTCCTGGGGGCAGAGGCGCATGCGCTGACCGTCATCAGCATCCTGCTGTTCATCGGCGCGGTCGGCAAATCGGCGCAGCTTGGCCTGCACACCTGGCTGCCCGATGCGATGGAGGGACCAACACCCGTCTCGGCCCTGATCCATGCAGCGACCATGGTGACGGCCGGCGTGTTCCTGCTCTGCCGCATGTCGCCGGTGCTGGAATATGCGCCCGCAGCGCTGGAAGTCGTGACGCTGGTCGGTGCGCTGACGGCCCTCGTCGCGGCCACGATCGGGTTGACGCAGTTCGACATCAAGCGGGTGATCGCCTATTCGACCATGAGCCAGCTTGGCTACATGTTCTTCGCGGTCGGGGTCTCGGCCTATTCGGCGGCGATGTTCCACCTGATGACCCATGCCTTCT
>CAZPBH010000023.1:3711-14101 GCA_964584645.1 uncultured Rhodospirillales bacterium
CCTTCTTCAAGGCGTTGCTGTTCCTTGGCGCCGGGTCGGTCATCCATGCCATGTCGGACGAGCAGGACATGCGCCGGATGGGCGGTATCGCGAAGCTGATCCCCCAGACCTACGTGCTGATGTGGATCGGCTCGCTCTCGCTGGCCGGGATCGGCATCTACTCGGTCTTCGGCATGGCCGGCTTCTATTCCAAGGACATCATCCTCGAAGCCGCCTTTGCCGACGCCTCCGCACTCGGCCTGTTCGCCTACTGGATCGGGATCATCGCTGCCGTGCTGACCGCCTTCTATTCATGGCGCCTGCTGCTGTTGACCTTCCACGGCAAGCCGCGCTGTGACGATCATGTGATGGCGCATGTGCATGAAAGCCCGCGTGTCATGCTCTGGCCGCTCTATGTGCTGGCGGCCGGGGCAATCTTTGCCGGGTTCATCGGCTATGACTGGTTCGTGGGCAAGGAGAGCCTCGCCAGCTTCTGGCGCGATTCGATCTTCGTGCTGCCCGGCAACGACACGGTGAAGGCGGCCAAGGAGGTTGATCTCTGGGTCAAGCTGATGCCGGTCGTCGCCGGGCTTGCCGGCATCCTGCTTGCCTATCTGGCCTATCAGTGGCGCCGTGGTCTGTCGGACACGATCGCGCGCGAGGTGGGCCCGATGGACCGGCTGTTCCGCAATCGCTGGTATTTTGACGAGATATATCAGGCCCTTGTCGTGATCCCCGCCCGCTGGCTCGGCCATCGGCTGTTCGATGTGGGCGACAACCGGGTCATTGACGGGCTGGGCCCGGACGGCTTTGCCGCGCTGGCGCGCCGGGTGGCCGGGCGGGTCGTCCGGCTGCAGACCGGTTATGTCTATCATTATGCGTTCGTGATGCTGATCGGGCTCGTCGTGCTTGTCAGCTTCTTTGCCTTCCGCGGCGTGATCTAGGCGAGGGGGCTCGGGCGAACCGTGGACAACATCCCGCTTCTTTCGATCGTCACCTTCCTGCCTCTGGCGGGTGTGGTGTTCATCCTGCTGGCGCGCGGGCAGGGGCCGGAGGTCGAGCGCAACGTCAAGTACATCGCGCTGTGGACGACGCTCGCGACCTTCGTGCTCTCGCTGTTCATCCTGATCGGCTTCGATCCGGCCGAGCCCGGTTTTCAGATGGTCGAACGCCACCCCTGGATACCGGCACTCGGGATCGACTACATCAAGGGCGTGGACGGGATCTCGATCTGGTTCGTCCTGGCCTCGACCTTCCTGACGCCGATCTGCGTGCTGGCGAGCTGGGAGGCGATCCGCTCCCGCATCAAGGAGTTCATGGTCGCGCTGCTGGCGCTGGAAACCATGATGGTCGGCATGTTCACCGCCCTCGACCTCGTGCTGTTCTATCTGTTCTTTGAGGCGGTGCTGATCCCGATGTTCCTGATAATCGGTGTCTGGGGCGGGCCGAAGCGGGTCTATGCGGCCTACAAGTTCTTCCTCTACACCCTGGTCGGCTCGGTTCTGATGCTGCTGGCCATTCTCTACATGGCGCTGACGGCGGGCACGACGGACATCACCCAGCTGGTGGCGGATCCGGCCTTCGGGCGTGAGGCGCAGCTCTGGCTGTGGCTGGCGTTCTTTGCCTCCTTTGCCGTCAAGACACCGATCTGGCCGTTCCATACCTGGCTACCCTACGCCCATGTCGAGGCGCCGACCGCGGGGTCGGTGCTGCTGGCCGGGGTGCTGCTGAAGATGGGCGGCTATGGCTTCATCCGCTTTTCCATCGAGATGCTGCCCGAGGCGAGTGCGTACTTTGCCCCGCTCATGTTCGGGCTCTCCATCGCGGCGATCATCTACACGAGCCTTGTCGCCTGGGTGCAGGAGGACATGAAGAAGCTGATCGCCTATTCCTCGGTGGCGCATATGGGCTTTGTGACACTTGGCCTGTTTACCCTGACCAAGCAGGGCATGGAGGGTGCGATCCTCGTGATGATCTCGCACACGCTGGTCTCCTCGGCGCTGTTCCTGTGTGTCGGCGTGGCCTATGACCGCCTGCACACGCGCGAGATCGGCCGCTATGGCGGGATGATCGAGAACATGCCGAAATACGCCTTCATCTTCATGGTATTCACCCTTGCCAGCATCGGCCTGCCCGGGACCAGCGGCTTCGTGGGTGAATTCATGGCGCTGCTCGGTGCCTATCAGGTGAGTTCGACCGTCGGCTTTCTGGCGACGACGGGCGTGGTGCTGTCGGCGGTCTACATGCTGACGCTCTACAGGCGGTTGTTCCTCGGGCCGCTCGTCCATGAAGACGTGAAGGTGCTCAAGGACGTGAACCTGCGGGAGATCAGCTATTTCGCGCCGCTGATCGCCATCGTGCTGTTCTTCGGCATCCAGCCCAACGCCTTCAAGGATTACGTCTCGGCCTCGGTCGACCAGATCCTGCTGCGCAACACGGCCGCCCTTCAGGCCGCGGAAGCGCCCTCGCGCGGCGAGGGCGAAGGAGCCAGGCTTGCCGAGGTGGAGGTGGCACCATGAGCCCCGAGCTTCCCGCCATCGGCCTCAACCTCATGGTTGTGCTGCCTGATCTGTTCCTGGCGCTGGTGCTCCTCGCCATGGTCGGTGTGGCGCCCTTCCTGACCCGCAATGCCTACGGGATCACGAGTGTCGTGTGCATCGGCTCGCTGATCCTGACCGCGGCCCTGATCCTGCTCGTTCCGGTGGGCGCAAGCGGTCTCGCCTTTTTCGGGATGATCGAGAGGGATGGTTTCGGGGATTTCGCCAAGGTCACCATGGCCCTGCTGGCAGCGCTGGCGATGCTTCTCGCCCGGCCTTACCTCGAGCGGGAAGGGCTGGCGCGTTTCGAATATCCCCTGCTGGCGGGTTTCAGCGTGCTCGGCATGTTCATCATGGTCTCGGCCAATGACCTGCTGAGTGTCTATGTCGGGCTGGAGCTCCAGTCGCTGGCGCTTTACGTCCTTGCGAGCTTCGGGCGCAGCTCGCAGAAATCATCCGAGGCCGGGCTGAAATATTTTCTGCTGGGGGCGCTGGCCTCGGGCATCCTGCTCTACGGCATCTCGCTCGTCTACGGGTTCACCGGTCTCATCGGCTTCGATGCCCTTGCTGCCTGGCTGACCGTTGAGGAGGCGCCGCTTGGCGTCATCGTCGGCCTGACCTTCATCGCCGCCGGCATGGCCTTCAAGCTCGCGGCCGCGCCTTTTCACATGTGGACGCCCGATGTCTATGAGGGCGCGCCGACCGGGGCGACGGCCTTCTTTGCCGCCGTGCCGAAGATCGCCGCCATCGTGCTGCTGGCCCGGCTGCTGCTTGAACCCTTCGCACCGCTGGCGACAGACTGGCGTCAGATCCTCTGGGTGATGGCGGTGATCTCGATGATCATCGGCGCCTTCGCTGCCCTGCAGCAGAACGACATCAAGCGGTTGCTGGCTTACAGCTCGATCGGCAATGTCGGCTATGCGCTGATCGGTCTGACTGCCGGCACGGCCATGGGCCTGCAGAGCGTGCTGATCTACATCACCATCTATGCCTTCACCACGCTTGGCGCGTTCGGGCTGGTGATGGCTCTCTCCCGCTCGGGCCGCGGTGTGGTCAGCGTTCAGGACCTGGCCGGCCTCGGCAAGTCGCATCCGGGCCTCGCCCTCGCCATGGCGGCCATCATGTTCTCCCTCACCGGGATCCCGCCGCTGGTCGGTTTCTTTGCCAAGTACTACGTCTTCATGGCGGCGATCGAGACCGAGCAATACGCGCTCGCCATCATTGGCGTGCTGACCAGCGTGGTGGCGGCTTTCTATTACCTGCGGATCGTCAAGGTGATGTATTTCGACGACCAGAGCGAACCGCTCGACCGTCAGGTGCCAGCCGTGTACCGCTATGTGCTGACCCTGATCGGCGGTGCCGCCATCTTTGCGTTGCCCTTCATCGGTGCCTTTGTCGATCTGGCCGAGCGTGCTGCCCGCAGCCTCCTCATCTGAGCTGGCGCTGGCGGAGCCCGGCCCGGACCGTGTCGGAAACGACATGCTGATGGCCGCGCCGATGTTCAGCTTCCGGACGGTCGGCAGCACCCAGGACGAGGCCTTTCGCCTGCTGGACGAGATGCCGGAGCTGCGGCTGCTCGGCTGCCGTGCTGAACGTCAGGAAATGGGCCGGGGTCAGCGAGGCCGCC
This sequence comes from uncultured Rhodospirillales bacterium, assembly GCA_964584645.1. GTDB lineage: Bacteria > Pseudomonadota > Alphaproteobacteria > CAZPBH01 > CAZPBH01 > CAZPBH01. The sequence continues at coordinate 7,855 of CAZPBH010000023.1, forward strand.
CATGGCTCGATGGCACGGGCAATCTGATGATGAGCCTCGCATGGCGCAACGGGCCCTTCGTGACCACGCCCTCGCTGTTGTCTCTCGCCGGCGCGGTGGCGCTGGTCGCGGTGCTTCGCCGTGAGGCCCGGCCTGTTGCGCGGCGGTTGCGGGTCAAATGGCCCAATGATGTCATGATCGAGGGCCGCAAGCTGGCCGGGGTGCTGGTCGAGGCCCGGGCGCCAGGCGGTCCGGTGGCACTCGGCATCGGGCTCAACCTCCGCCAGGCCCCGAAGCTGAACGGCTTCTATCAGGCCTGCGCCCTTGCAGATTTTATGGCCGAACCTCCTGAAGCGGCTCATCTCGCGCGGCTGCTTGTGGCGGAGCTGGAAGCCCTTGAGACGATGATCGCCGAGGGTGAGCCGGGTCGGCTGCTCGATCGCTGGGAACGGCTCGGGCCAGGCTATGGCGCGCCGATGCGGATCGAGACGGGCCGGGCGCCGGAAGCCACGGCCGGGCTCGGCCGGTATCGCGGGCTTGGGCCATTTGGCGAGCTTCAGCTGCTGGACGACCAGGGCCGCCTTACGCAGATCGTCAGTGCGGCGCGCGGGCCGGCAGGGCTTGCCTGCGCCGGGGCGGGACCACTTTGAAACAGGACAGTTTCGAACCGAAAGGGTCAGCCGCTCCGTGCTCCTGACGATTGACGCCGGCAACACCAACATCGTCTTCGCGATCTTCCAGGGCGAGGCGCTGCGCGGCAGCTGGCGCATCTCGACCAGCGGCACCCGAACGGGCGACGAATATGCGGTCTGGCTCACCCATCTGATGGCGCTGAGGGGCTTGGCGCCCGCGGAGATCGAGCGGGCCGTGATCGCAAGCGTGGTGCCTTCGGCCACCGACCATCTGGACGATCTCTGCCGGCGCCATTTCGAGGTCGAGCCGATGATCGTCGGGCGCGGGCATGATCTGGGTATCGAGGTCAAACTTCCCGTCCCGGAGGAGGTGGGCGTCGACCGGCTCGTCAACGCGGTCGCAGCCCGCGAGCTGGTGGGGGCGCCCGTGATCGTCATCGACATCGGGACGGGCACGACCTTCGATGTGGTCGATGCCAGTGGCGCCTATGTCGGCGGTGTCATCGCGCCCGGCCCCCACCCGTCGCTGGAGGCGCTGCATCGCCTGGCGGCAAAGCTGCCCCGGATCGACATTGCCCGGCCGCGGCAGGTGATCGGCACCGGGACCGTCAGTGCCATGCAATCCGGGTTCTACTGGGGCTATGTCGGGCTGATAGGTGGCCTGATCGCGCGTATCCATGAGGAGCTGGGCGCCGCAGCGCCGGTCGTTGGCACCGGTGGTCTCGTCAGCCTGTTTGCCGATGAGCTTCCGGCCATCAGGCGGATCGAGCCGGAGCTGACCTTGCATGGGCTGCACCATCTGGCCTCCCGCTGGCAGGAAGGGGGCTGAGATGGTCCACGCCGAGGCGCATGAACTGACACGCACCGATGATCCCGAGATCGCGCCCGACCGGCTCCATTTTCTGGCGCTCGGGGGCTCGGGCGAGTTTGGCGTCAATCTCAATCTCTATGCCTATGCCGGCAAATGGCTGATCGTCGATCTGGGGATCGGCTTCGGCGATGATTCAACGCCCGGGGTCGATATCCTGCTGCCCGATGCGGCCTTCATCGCCGCCCGGGCCGATGATCTTGTGGCCATCGTCGTGACCCATGGGCATGAGGACCATATCGGGGCGGTTGCCCATCTCTGGCCCGAGCTTGGCTGCCCGGTCTATGCGACCCCGTTCACCGCGGCCCTGCTGCGCCGGAAATTTGCCGAGGCCGGGCTCAAGAACGTGCCGCTCCACGTGATCCCGATGGGAGCGACGCTTGAGCTCGACCCCTTTGCCATCGAACTGGTCACCGTCACCCACTCGATCCCCGAGCCCAATCTGGTCGTCATCCGCACGCCGGCCGGCAACATCGTCCATACCGGTGACTGGAAGCTCGACCCCGACCCGGTGATCGGCAGCACGACCGACATTCAGGCGCTGCGGCGCGTGGGCGAGGAAGGCGTGCTCGCCATGATTGGCGATTCGACCGGCGCCATGGTGCCCGGCAATTCGAGTTCGGAGGCGGATCTCCAGCGCTCGCTGACCGAGATCATGGCGGCCCAGAAGGGCCGGATCGCCGTCACCTGCTTTTCCTCCAACGTGGCGCGGCTGACCAGCATCGCGCGCGCTGCCGAGGATAACGGGCGCCATGTGGCCCTTGTCGGCCGTTCGCTGCACCGGATCGACGAATGCGCGCGCGAGACCGGCTTCATGGCGGATGTGAAGCCCTTTCTCGATGCCGCCGATGCTGCCTGGCTGCCGCGCGAGCGTGTCGTCTACATCTGCACCGGCAGCCAGGGGGAGCCGCGCTCTGCCCTGGCACGGATCGCGGAGAACCGTCATGCCCATGTCTTGCTCGAGCGCGGCGATTGCGTGATCTACTCGGCCCGGGCGATCCCGGGCAACGAGAAGCCCATCATCCGCATGCAGAACCTGCTGATGAACCGCGGCGTGGACATCGTGACCTCCGACGATGCGTTCGTGCACGTCTCCGGCCACCCGGCGCGTCAGGAAATGACGACGATGTACCAGTGGGTGCGCCCCCGCATCGCGATCCCGGTGCATGGCGAACGCCATCATCTGGAGGAACACGCCAAGCTCGCGCGGTCCTGCCAGGTGCCGCATGTGATCGTGCCCGACAATGGTGATCTGATCTGCCTCGATCCCGACGCGCCGGCTTGCGTGGCCCGGGTGCCGGCGGGTGTGCTGGGCCTCGATGGTGGGCGGCCCATCGCCATGGACGGCAACATCATGCGGTTTCGCCGCAAGGTCCTCATCGATGGGCATGCCGTGGTGACGCTCGTGCTGGACCCCAAGGGCCGAACCCTTGCCCCGCCGCGGATCGCAGCACCGGCGCTGATCGACAGCGAGTCCGAGACCGACCTCATGCAGGCGGCCCGGAAGGCCGTGGCGATGGCGCTCGACAAGCTGCCGGGGCCACAGCTCCGCGATGACGAGGCGGTGCGCCAGGCGGCCTTCACGGCGCTGCGTCGCTTCTTTCGCGAGCGACAGGGCAAGAAACCCGCCATCGACATTCATCTCATCCGGGTCTGACCCTCATGGACTGGTTCACGGGCATCATTGTCTATCTGCTGATCTGGTGGGTCGTGCTGTTCGCGGTCCTGCCCTGGTGGATACGCGGCACGGTCCAGCGCGACGAGCCACATCTTGCCCATGGCGCCCCTGTCGAGCCGCGTATCGGCCGCAAGTTCCTCGTCACCACGGCCATCGCTGCCGGGCTCTGGCTGGTGATCTTCATGCTGATCCAGATCGAGATCATCAATTTCCGCGAGCTTGCCGGGCAGATGGCCCGTTGAGCGCAATTTGAGCGCCTATTTTTTAGGCAAAATGGGTGCCTCTTGGGCAGGCATGCATCGATTTTGCGCAAAAAAAAGAAGCAAGCGCGGTTTCGGGCTTGCTTCGGTTTATGCTGCACTGCATTATTCACGTGCGGAGGGCAACCTCCGTGGACGCCTGGTGGCGATTCCTCCCTAGACTTTCACGGGGCCGCGTTCTTTGCGTGGCCCCCTTTTTTTGTCCGCGCCATGGCTCTGCGCCCACCCCGATGACCAACCTGTTGGTCAGGGTGGTGATGGAGGCAGCACTGGCCCTTGCGTGGTACACGACGTGCATGGCTGCCCGCCGAGTGGTAGAGAAGTAAACACATAGCCCTGTTGAGACAATAGGTCACAGAGGGTCAAGCGGGTGAAATCATGCGTTTTTTTTGGTCCACGCGAGGTTTGGGCGCACTGATTGCGGTTTTTTGCGTGATCTTGCCCCTGCAGGGACAGGCCAGCCCCCCGCTGCCCGCCCGTAAACCGGCTTTCGGGCTCTCCGTGCTGCAGGCCCCGTTCAATGATTCGGCCTATGTGCCCGGCATCGACGCCTATGGGCAGCCCGTCGTGCCGGCCGACCTGCCGCCTGCGGCCCCGGTCGTGCCGCCCCGCGATGATGCCTGCCTGCTGCCGCTGGTCGGGGTGACGCCTGATCTTGGCGATGGTCTAGCGGTTGATGACCTCGATATCTGGCTTCGTCTGCCGGAGAGTGCGGCTTGCGGGGAGGGGGCCAAAGCGCCTAGATAGCGGGCGCCGTTCAACCGCCCCGACCCGGACCGATCTCCATGCGCCTGTCGCGTTTCTTCCTGCCTGTCCTGAAAGAGGTGCCGTCGGAGGCCCAGATCATCAGCCATCAGCTGATGCTGCGCGCCGGGATGATCCGTCAGACCTCGGCCGGCATCTATGCCTGGCTGCCGCTCGGCCATCGGGTGCTGAGCCGGATTGCCGATATCGTGCGCTATGAGCAGGCGGCCTTTGGCGCCCAGGAAGTGCTGATGCCCACCATCCAGCCGGCCGATCTCTGGCGCGAGAGCGGGCGCTATGAGGATTATGGGCGGGAGATGCTGCGCATCACCGACCGGCATGAGCGGGACATGCTCTACGGGCCGACGAATGAGGAGATGATCACCGACATCTTCCGCGCGCATGTCCGCAGCTATCGGGACCTGCCCCTGAACCTCTATCACATCCAGTGGAAGTTCCGGGACGAGATCCGGCCGCGCTTCGGGGTCATGCGGGGCCGCGAATTCCTGATGAAGGACGGCTATTCCTTCGACATCGATGCTGAAGCCGGGCGCCATGCCTATAACCGCATGTTCGTTGCCTATCTGCGCACCTTCCGGCGCATGGGCCTGACGGCGATCCCGGTGCGGGCGGCGACAGGGCCGATCGGCGGGGATCTCAGCCATGAGTTTCACATCCTGGCCGATACGGGCGAGAGCGCGCTTTACGCCGACGCAGCCCTGCTTGAGGAAGGCGCCAGCGCCTTGCCAGGTCCTGACGATGATGTCGACGGGTTTGTCGAGGAGCGCCTCAGGCTCTACGCCGCCGCCGATGAACAGCACGACCCGTCATCCTGCCCCGTCTCACCCGACCGGCTGGTCGAACGGCGCGGGATCGAGGTCGGCCACATCTTCTGGTTCGGGACCAAGTACAGCGCACCCATGGACGCCCGCGTGACCGGGCCCGACGGCACCCAGGTGCCGGTGCAGATGGGCTCCTACGGGATTGGTGTCTCACGGCTCGTTGGCGGCATCATCGAGGCCAGCCATGACGAGGCCGGCATCATCTGGCCGCGGGCGGTGGCGCCCTTCGATGTCGGCATCATCAACCTCAAGCCTGATGACGAGCTGGCCGGCCCGAAGGGTGAGGCGATCTACGCCCAGCTTCAGGCCGCAGGGCTTGAGGTGCTCTACGATGACACGGAAGAGCGCGCCGGGGCGAAGTTCGCGACCATGGACCTGATCGGCCTTCCAACCCAGCTGATCCTCGGCCCGCGCAGCCTCAAGACCGGGATGGTCGAGCTCAAGGACAGGGCGAGCGGGGAACGCCATGAAATCTCGATTGAAAGCGCGGTGGCGCGCGTGATCGATCTGGCCGGACCCGGCGCATGAGTGAAGCTGCCGCGACCCTCGGCCGGGCGGGCGCGTTCGGTGCGTTCGAGCGGATGGTCGCGATGCGGTATCTGCGCTCGCGCAAGCAGGAGGGGTTTGTCTCGGTCATCGCCGGCTTTTCGCTGCTCGGCATCGCGCTCGGGGTCGCCACGCTGATCATCGTGATGGCGGTGATGAACGGGTTCCGCTCGGAATTGCTGGGCCGGATCATCGGGCTGAACGGCCATATCAATGTCTATGGCTTTGCCGGCCCGCTGGAAGACTGGCAGATGCTGGCGGAACGGATCGGGGGCCTTGAAGGGGTCACGGGGGTGCGTCCTTCGGTCGAAACCCAGGGCCTTGCGAGTGTCGGCGATTACGCGACCGGTGTTGTGATCCGGGGTCTTCGTCCGGAGGATTTCGGAAGCAAGCCGGTCTTGGGCACCAGCCTGATCGCGGGCGATCTGGCCGCCTTCGAGGCGGGCGAGATCGCGATGGGCGCGCGTCTTGCCCGTCGGCTCGGGCTCGGTGTGGGGGATGAGCTCACCCTGATCAGCCCGCGCACCTCGCCAGGGCCGTTCGGGGCGATGCCAAGGCTGGCACGCTATCAGATCGGCGCGCTCTTCGATGTCGGCATGTTCGAGTATGATGATAACTTCATCTTCCTGACACTTGATCAGGCTCAGAAATTTGCTGCTCTTGATCAGGGTGTCACCACCCTGGAGGTGACCGTCACC
>CAZPBH010000024.1:0-1069 GCA_964584645.1 uncultured Rhodospirillales bacterium
GGGGCAGCCGATCAGCGTCGTCAGCGCGCTCAGCACGGGCGGATGGCGTGTCCCACCCGCCAGCACCAGCGGGGCAGGGGCCGCAGTCGGCTGGATGGGCCGCTCATAGCGGGGGGCCAGTTCCACCAGCGGTGCGACGGGAAGCTCCACCTCGACCACCCCGAAGCGGGTCGCCACCAGCCGGCCATCATCGGTCGCTTCCCCGATCACCGCGAAGTCCAGCTCATATTTGGCGAAGATCTTGCGCGCCGCCTCCTCCTGGCCCGGCCGCAGCACCATGAGCATGCGCTCCTGGCTCTCCGAGAGCAGGATCTCATAGGCACTCATGCCGGCCTCGCGCAGCGGAACGCGGTCGAGATCGAGCCTTATGCCGACCCCGCCCTTGTCGGCCATCTCGACACTGGAAGAGGTGAGCCCCGCCGCCCCCATGTCCTGAATGGCGAGGATCGCATCGGTCGCCATCAATTCGAGACATGCTTCCAGAAGCAGCTTCTCGGTGAACGGGTCGCCGACCTGCACGGTCGGGCGCTTGGACTCGGCATCGTCGGAAAACTCGGCCGAGCTCATGACCGCGCCATGAATGCCGTCGCGGCCTGTGCGCGCACCGACATAAACGACCGGGCTCCCGACCTCCGCACCGCGGGCATAGTGGATGCGCTCGGTCTCGGCGATCCCCACGGTCATCGCGTTGACAAGGCAATTGCCGTTATAGGCCGGGTGAAAGTTCAGCTCGCCCCCAACGGTCGGCACCCCGATCGAGTTGCCATAGCCGCCGATCCCGGCCACCACGCCCGCCAGCAGATGGCGCGTCTTCGGGTGATCGGGCGCCCCGAAGCGCAGGGCGTTGAGGTTCGCGATGGGGCGGGCGCCCATGGTGAAGACATCGCGCAGAATGCCACCAACCCCGGTTGCCGCCCCCTGATAGGGCTCGATGAAACTCGGATGGTTGTGGCTTTCCATCTTGAACACGGCCGCCAGCCCGTCGCCCAGATCGACCACCCCGGCATTCTCGCCCGGCCCCTGGATCACCTGCGGCCCCCTCGTGGGAAGCCGGGCCAGCCAGACCTTC